>DAOUPV010000069.1 GCA_030625965.1 Clostridia bacterium | reverse complement strand
GAGTGTGGCTGATTACCGAGGAAAACTGGGCATCATGAGCCTGATCAATAAGAAAAACGGTGTGGACCGGGATGCGCTGGGTCATGACCTGATCAACCTGAACGAGACTTACCCCCAGTTCAGCTATCTGAAGAGTGCTATGGAATACAATCAGACGGCGGCCCTGGCGTTGAACCGGATGGTGACCGACCTTACGAATGAGCCAGGGATGGAACAGCTTTACCTAGTAAGCACCTATCGCAGCTACGATTATCAGGACCGCATCTACAAGAGAAAAATCAAACAATATATGGATAACCACGGTTACGACGAGGAAACGGCGACAGTGGAAGCCGGCCGCATCGTGGCCATACCCGGTACCTCGGAGCATCAGAGCGGTCTGGCGGTGGACTTCACCGGCAAGACATTGGTGGACCAGGGGCTATATCTGGAACAGGCGTTCCTTGCCACGCCGTCCGGCGCTTGGCTCGCGGAGCATGCAGTCGAATACGGATTCATACTGCGCTACCCGGAAGGCACTGAGGATCTGACTGAGATCATGCAGGAAGCCTGGCACTACCGGTACATTGGACTGCCGCACAGCAGCTATATCAGCGAGAACCAGCTGGTGCTGGAAACTTACGTGCAGCAGTTGAAAGATGAGAAGAAAATGGCCATTGACGGATCCAATCCGTCTTTGGTGGTCTATCTGGATGAGGAATGGACCGACCTGGTGCAGGTGGACGAAGGTCTTGTTGATGTATCCGATTCCAATGAGGGAGGCATGATTGTCACCATCCACGGATGGTGACATAACATAGAGAATAGAGAGTAGTGAACAGTTTTAAGGTGGAGGAGTAGATGATGCAAATTAAAAGAGTGTTTGTTGAAAAGAAAGAGGGTTTCAACGGGGAGGCGGTCCGTCTTTTGGCGGAGCTGAAGGAGAACCTGGGGCTTAAGGACTTAAGCCAGGTACGCATCCTGAATCGCTATGACCTGAGCGGTTTATCCGGAGTGGAGCTGGATAGCGCGATCGTCAATGTACTTTCCGAACCCAACATGGACGCAGTTTACCGCGAAGAACCGGATTTTTCCGGCAGCCAGGTGTTCGCCTATGAGTACCTGCCGGGTCAGTACGACCAGCGGGCGGATTCAGCGGCCCAGTGCATTCAGCTTCTGACCGAAGGTGAAAAGCCCCTGGTGCGCTTTGCCACAGTTGCGGCCCTAAAGGGTGTTAATGCTGAGGAGGCCGAACAGGTCAAGGCATACTTGATTAATCCGGTGGATTCCAGGGAGGCGTCGCTGTCGGTACCCGAATCCATCGCCATCGCTTCAGAGAAACCGGCAGACGTGATGCGTCTTGACGGTTTCAATGCGAAGAGCAAGGAAGAGATCGAGAGTCTGCAGGAGGAGCTGGGTCTGGCCATGAGCAAAGAGGACCTGCTATTCTGCCAGTCCTATTTCCAGGAAGAAAGCCGCGATCCCAGCATCACCGAGATCAAGGTGATCGACACCTACTGGTCGGATCACTGCCGTCATACGACTTTCATGACCGTGCTGGACGAGATCTCTTTTCCAGATTCGGCCTATGGGGAAAAACTGAAGGAAACCTACCAGGATTATCTGGCCGTCCGTGACGATGTTTACGGAGAGCGCGAAAAAGATATCTGTCTGATGGACCTGGCAGTCATCGCCATGAAGAAACTGAAGAAGGACGGGATCCTTAATAACCTGGATGAGTCGGATGAGATCAATGCCTGCTCCATCGAGGTGCCAGTCACCATCGATGGTGAGACCGTTCCTTACCTAGTGATGTTCAAGAACGAGACCCATAACCATCCTACGGAGATCGAGCCCTTCGGTGGCGCGGCTACCTGTCTGGGTGGTGCCATCCGTGATCCACTCTCCGGCCGTAGCTACGTCTACCAGGCCATGCGGGTGACCGGCAGCGCCGATCCCCGTGTGTCCATTGACGAGACCATTGCGGGCAAGCTGCCCCAGCGTAAGATCTGTCAGGAGGCGGCCCACGGCTATTCCTCCTACGGAAACCAGATCGGCCTGGCCACGGGCAAGGTAGAGGAAATTTACCACCCGAGTTATTTGGCCAAGCGCATGGAAGTGGGTGCTGTGGTTGGTGCCGCTCCCAAAGAGAATGTGGTACGTGAGAAGCCGGTGGACGGTGATTTGGTCGTACTGGTCGGTGGACGAACCGGCCGTGACGGTTGCGGCGGTGCTACTGGATCTTCTAAGGAGCATGACGAGGAATCCATCCTGACCTGCGGTGCGGAGGTCCAGAAGGGCAATCCGCCTACCGAACGTAAGATACAACGATTGTTCCGCAATGCGGACTGCTCGAAACTCATCAAGAAATGCAACGACTTCGGTGCCGGTGGCGTCTGTGTGGCCATCGGGGAACTGACCGACGGCCTAGTGATAAATATGGACAAGGTGCCCAAGAAGTATGAAGGACTGGACGGCACTGAACTGGCCATCTCTGAATCCCAGGAACGGATGGCGGTAGTCCTTTCGCCTGCTGATGTGGCCAGATTCGAGGAATACTGCGCCCAGGAGAACCTGGAGTCTTCGGTGGTCGCTACGGTGACCGAGGAGCCCAGGCTCATTATGAACTGGCGTAACGATACCATCGTGGACCTGAAACGTTCCTTCCTGGATACCAATGGTGTGAAACAGCACATCAGTGCCGCCATAGAGGACGTCGCTACGCAGGACTATTTCCTAGCAGATGAGTGCTTCACGATGGAAAACTGGAAAAAGGCTTGGGTGGATAGACTGTCCGAGCTGAACGTTGGCTCCCAGAAGGGCCTGGTTGAGCGATTCGATGCGTCCATCGGAGCGGGTTCGGTGCTGATGCCCTATGGCGGCAGCTTCGCGGCAACCCCTAGTGAGGGCATGGTGGCCAAGATTCCATTGGATGCCGGTGCAACTGATGACGCTACGGCTATGACGTTTGCGTATGATCCTTACCTCTCGAGCGAGAGCCCCTACCTGGGCGCCATGTACGCGGTGGCCCATTCGGTAGTGAAAAGCGCCTGTCTGGGTGTGGATTATCGGGATATGAGACTGTCCTTCCAGGAGTATTTCGAACGTTTGGGCAATGACCCCGTCAAGTGGGGGAAACCGCTGGCAGCACTACTTGGAGCCTTCAAGGCCCAACGCGAACTTGAAATCGCGGCCATAGGCGGCAAGGACTCCATGAGCGGTACCTTCAAGGATCTGCATGTTCCACCCACGTTGATCTCCTTTGGCTGCGCGCCGATGAAGGCCAGCAAGGTTGTATCGGCCGAGCTGAAGACCGTAGGGGCCAAACTCTACTTCCTGCCGCTGCCCAAGAAGGGTGGAGCGGGGCTGGCCCATGAGATAGATTTTACTACTTTGAAAGAAAACCTGAGATCGCTAAACGGACTGATGCAGAAAGGCCACATCGAGGCAGCCATGAGTGTGGGCGCCGGCGGGCTGGCGGAGACCATGAGCAAGATGGCCTTCGGTAACCGTTTGGGGATCGAATACGTGGCGGAGATCGCTCTGTTGAACGAGCGTACTCTGGGCGGCATGGTGCTTGCTGCGACAGCGGATATAACGGAAGCATTCAGCGGACGTCTTCAAGCCATCGGTACGGTGCTGGAAGACCGGGTCATCCGCATCGGGGGCGAGGAGCTGTTCCTGGGTGAGATCTTCCAGGCCAACAGCAAGGTGCTGGATAAGGTATATCCCCAGACCAGCAAGGCGGAAGTGCCCAAGGCCAGACAGCTCAGCTACTTGAAGAGAAGTGAGCGCACCCCGGCTGTGAATATCGGCAAACCCAAGGTATTCATCCCGGCTTTCCCGGGAACCAACTGTGAGATTGACTCCAAGAGGGCTTTCGAGCTGGCCGGTGCCGAGGCATCTGTCCAGATATTTCGCAATCTGAGCAAAGAGGACGTCCATGAATCCATCCTGCGGATGGAGCAAGAAATCAGACAGGCCAATATGGTGATGATGCCTGGCGGATTCAGTGCCGGCGACGAGCCGGAAGGCTCGGCCAAATTTATTGCCGCGGTCTTCAAGAATCACCGCATCAAGGAAGCGGTAAGCGACCTGATCGAAAACAGAGACGGTCTGATGCTGGGAATCTGCAATGGATTCCAGGCGCTGGTCAAACTGGGTCTGCTGCCATACGGCAGCATCCGGGAACTCTCGGATGAGGATCCTACGCTTACCTTCAATACATTGGGACGTCACGTGGCTTGCTACATAGAGACCAGGGTTTCTTCGGTTCTTTCTCCTTGGATGATGAACGTGGAAGTGGGCGAAAAGCACAAGATTGCCATCTCCCACGGTGAAGGACGTTTCGTAGCCGATGAGAAGACATTGAAGACCTTGATCGATAACGGACAGGTTGCCACCCAGTATGTGGACCACCTGGGTGTTGCTACCCACAGGGCGCCTTACAATCCCAACGGATCGGTTATGGCCATCGAGGGCATCAGCAGTGCCGATGGACGGATTCTGGGCAAGATGGGACACTCGGAGCGGACCGGCGAGGACATCGCCAGGAACATTCCGGGAGCCAAAGATCAGCAACTCTTTGCGGCTGGTGTGAAATATTTCAGCCTTTAGGCAGGAAATAGGAACAGAAACAAGAAGTTAGAAGTATGACGGAAAATAAAAGGAGTGTAAATCATGTTTTTTTGGATATTCGGATTGATCCTTTCACTCGCAGTGGCCTTGTTCGCCAGTCAGAATCCTCTGGACATCAGCCTGAAGCTGTTTAATTTGAGCTTCGTGCCCATCAGCCTGACGGTGATCATCCTGGTGGCTGCACTGGCAGGAGCCCTGATCTCTTTCTTCTTCATGGGTGTTCGCCTGATCAGCTTGAAGAGGGAACTGAAAAAGGCTAACAAAGTACTTGAAAAAGCCAGCGCCATGGAAGCTTCACGGCAAGAAGAAGTCACGACCCTAGAGAAGGATTCGGTGGCTGAAGTAGAAAAAGCCAAGCAGAGTCTGGAAGTCAAAGAAGTGGAGAACATTGAACTCAAGAGACGGCTGGAACAACTGGAAAAAGAAGTTGATGACCTGTCAGTTGAAGCGGTATCCGTTGAGGATATATCAGCCGAGTAATAGACAACTCTACTGATAGGCGAAAAGTAAATATGCAATAAAATGGGAACGACCAGTGGTCGTTCCCATTTTTTATAATTCAATCATAGTGGCGATATAGTATAGCTCATCTATAGTTCCAACATTTTCATCAAAGGAAGCAACTTGAGTGCGATGCTCATATTAAAGCAATCCTCGTGGTTTTGAAAATCGATGTTGCAGGTTTTCTCTATGACTCCGATGCGATAAGTGACCGTGTTCCTGTGCAGATGCATCCTTTCCGCTGCTCTTAAATAATGGTAGCGGCATTCGATGAAACCCTTCAGCGTATCCATGATTTCATCAAGGTATTCATTCTTGAATTTCTTCTTCAACGGTTCAATATAGGTTGAATGGTATGATATGACGACATTTTTATTCTCCGGTAGATTGACGAATCCATAGAAACCTAGTTTCTGAAAATCATAGATGCTGAGTGGATGGTCTAAGCATTTTCCTACTTCCAAAGCTTGATTGGCTTCAGTATAGCTGATGTTGAATTCTGTGTAATCCTTCTTATTTCCCAACCCGATTACAATATTCAAGTCCGGATAACGTTGGCTTAGCGTGGCATGGAAACGCTCAATCGATGAGTCTCCATTGTTAAGTGCTAGCAACATAAATTTCTTATCGTCAAGTTGAACCCAGAAGGGGATAGTATGCATTGTGTCATTCAGCATATCGTCAAATGCCAACAGGCAGTCATCGAGACTTGTGGTGCCAGTCTTATTTTGCATGCTGATGACAGCGACACTACCCTCTGAGGGCAGGCTGTAGCCCAGCAAATTGACCTGATGTTGTGCTGCGGATAATTCCAGTGTGTTGTTAAGGATATTTTCAAGCAGGTCTTTGCGGTAGATCCTTTTGATCTCGCTCAGGTTCTTGATCCTTTTAATTTCCATCGCGCATGCTGATAGTGATGCAGAAAGGAGTAGTTCGTCTTCCTGGGTATATGCAATTTTGTTTAAGAAAAGCAGGACATAGTTATCCTGGGCACTGGGTACCGGGATTTTAGCCCCCAACCATTCAAATGTTTGATTTTTGTCTCGATATTGATAATGATCAATATTTTTAAAATGCAGATTCTTGTCATCTACAAGTAACCATTTCTTTGGATCCAATAAGATTTCTTGATCAATTATTTCCGATGGAAATGACAGGATTTCCCCTTCATAAATAATGGATACATCCATACCTGTCCATTCGTAGAGGCTTTTTGTCATTCCAGACAGGCCTTCTTTGTAGGTCTGAGCATACATTTCCCGGATTACTTCATTTTCACGCAAAATTTGTTTGGTAATGGGCGAATAGTAGTAGTTGTTCACGTATTCGCATATCTCCCCAAATAGGTATCCTTCGGGAAAAGAAATAATGGGGAAATCCAATTTGTTGGCTGTTTCTTCCAACGCGGGAGGCAACCGAAGATGGTCGATCAGGTAATTGGCAGGTACGCATAAACCAGCAGCCCCATTTTCACTCAGGCCTTCAATCAATTCTCTTTGCTCATCATCCTTACCTAGAAAGTTATATACAGAATTCAGAAGCAGTTCTCCACCTCTGAGGAATTTCAGTGTATCCATACATTCCAATACCTGAACGTAAGACACCAGGTTGGACAACCCTTTTTCGCCAGCCAGGACAGTTGAAGTTTGGAAATATTTGCTTTCTAGCAGCTCTGCAATTCGAATTTTCATCCAATTCCTCCCTAGGAAAGACAGCGTAATGATGTATAACTCTATTCATTCTATCGGATAAGGACTTATAAGTAAATCGGCCTGAATTCTAGAGCGAATCTTGTTTTCTGATATTTTTCACCAAGTAAACGCAGAGAAATGTACCATTCTACTGTCTCTGCCACTTGAGTTCAAAATGATACCCAATGACTGCATGGGGATCTCGGAATAGCATCTGATTCCATATATCCATTATCTACTTCCGTCATTTTGCACAAAGATAGTGTTTGAGGTCCAAAATTCTTCATTTCTAATGACGGGGTTTTTATCGAAGCCAGTAAGTATACTAGAGGTGTGATGAGGCAAATAAGAAAAGAGATCCGATTCCAGCAGTACCTACAAGGAACGTAGGTGATTGGATCATCTGGAGGTGATTGAGATTAGTCAAATGGAAAACTACGCGGACAAGGAAGAACGCATATTAGCGACACCATGTCTTTGCTTACTTATAGAAATTAAATGATGAAGGGAGAAAATAATGGAACAATTTATTAAAGAATTACTAGTAGCTGTAGAAGAAGGCGATATTGAGGGAGCGGTAAAAAGCGCATTGGATGCGGTTGAAAAGAGCAATGTGGATCCCCTTGACTATTTCGAAAACTGTCTGGCCCCGGCCATGAATGAGTTGGGGGACCAATTCTCAAGAATGGAGATTTTCCTACCCGATCTGATGGTAGCAGGTGAGATTGCAGATGCTATCCGCGAAGAGTTGGTTAAGAAGCTCGATTCCGTGCAGGATAGCAATAAAGGGAAAATTGTCATAGGAACAATTTCAGGTGACAACCACGATATTGGCAAGAAGATGGTAGCGACGATGCTTGGTGTAAACGGTTATGAAATTATTGACTTGGGAACGGATGTAGACCCGATGGATTTCATAAACACTGCAAAAAAAGAAAAGGCAGATATCATCGCGATGTCTTCACTGCTTAGCACGTCGATGCCCTTTATTTCAGAGACAATCGAATATCTAGTTGCTATGGGGTTGAAGGATAGCGTAAAAGTGGTTGTCGGTGGTGGTCCGATTTCTGCTGATTGGGCACAGGAAGTAGGCGCGGATGGCTATGGGCATGATGCGAAACAGGCCGTTGACATGGTCAATGCATTGTTGTCGTAATGTAGTTAGTATTTTTAAGGAGGTTCATAAATGAGAAGTCAAACGAAATTGGTTGATATGCTTACCAAAATAGAAACAGGCAAAATCATGGAGGAAAAAGATTTTGACAAGTTGATAACCACAACGGTTAAGGACGTGTTGAAGAAATATCAGATCAGCTACAACAAAGAAGATGCAATCAATATGGATGATGATCTGGCTGACAGATTATTCCAAGGTGGTCTTGAAGTGGCCGAGCGCGTCGGCATCTACTGTAAGAGTACGCACCGTCAGATTACTTATACCCGCGATGAAATCCTGGAAGGTCTTAAATGGGCGCCGGATTCTGTGGAATATGGCAGAAGCCTAGACAAGGTTACTGTTCATACGCGTAGACCTGAAGATACCACACCGGTTGTAAATTTTTGCAGTCCTTTCGGTACGCCGCTAGATGAGAACATCTATTCCAAAGTTATGGAATCCTATGCCCAGAGCCCTTACGTAGATATCATTTACGGTGGCTGCTATCATAAGATTCACGGATTCGCGCCCAAAACCCATTCACCTTGGGAAGTGCTGGCGACCTGGCGCGAGATTGAAGATATGAAGTCTGCAACTAGAAGAGCCAACAGACCGGGTTTGGGAATCGGTACAGATGCCAATTCCGTAAGTGAAATCGGAACCTTGACCTGTACATCTTATGATGGTTTCGCTAAGAACGATGTACATTTGGCCTGCTTTATCAGTGAATTAAAGACAGACTATACCCAGCTGATGAGGGTTGCACATACCATCAAGAGCGATGCGGTGCTCCACGGATTCTATAATGCGATATACGGCGGTATGGCCGGTGGTGCTGAAGGCTTGGCCCTGATCTCCACTGCTGGTGAAATCCTGCTATCTGTAATTTACATGACTACGACCAATTCCATGTCTCCGGCCCATCCCTTCTTCAATTCCAATACGGCACCGGAAATGGTATGGGCAATAAGTGCTGCTCAACAGGCCCTGAACAGAAATACTCATATTTTGACCACCGTGATGACATCTCCTTCTGGTGGACCAGCGACTGAATGCTTGCTCTATGAGTGTGCGACCATGGCAACGGCTACAACGGTGTCGGGTACCTCTAGAATCGATGGTGTTCGCTCTGCGGTTGGTGTGGAATTAAACCATTGCAGTGGGTTGGAAGCGCAGTTTAATGCGGAATGTGCCAGAGCAGCTACCGGTATGACTAGAAAAACTGCCAATGAATTGATTAAGAATTTCCAGAAAGAGTATGTTCCGTTCTTGGGAACCAATCCCATCGGAAAGCCCTTCACGGAAGTCTATAATCTAGATACTTTGAAACCGACTGAAGAATGGAAAGGCATGTACGACAAAGTGAAAAGCAATCTAACTTCTATGGGAATGGTTTTTGAGTAAGAACAGATAAATTAGTGGGGGCACAGGGTAGATATGATTGGTGCCCCCTGTAACTTACGGGTATTAGAGTATTCTTTCAGTGGAAGATTGACTTATGAAAATCCCAGGATGGTGACCAGATTATGCGGATTAGATTGGAAGACTTAAAGCAGAGTAAATATTTTAGGACATCTGAAGTTTTAGCCGGTGCGGAAGGACTCTCGAGAACTGTTACATCAGTACTTGTGCTGGAGTGCCTGGATACGGTGAAGTTTCTTCGAGGTGGAGAACTGCTGCTGAATTCAGTCTATAATTTCTTGGGTAAGGAAGCTGAACAGAAAGCTTTGATTGAGGGTTTGTATGAGCGGGGTGCGGCAGGGCTTTGTGTTCCGGAGAATTATCTCACTGAAGATCATCAGCTACCCCCAGTCATGTTGAAGACGGCAAACGATTTGGGCTTTCCTGTGATTACATTCCCGGAAGGGTATGTCTTTGGGGAAATCTGCGAGTATGTTAATAATAATTTGCACTCTCCGGTTACCAAAGAGACTATGAGAGAGAATGAAGTTGTACAAGAAATGTACAACCAGGCTTATCAGGAAGGACTGCCGGGAATAATCAGATCGTTATACAAATGGACTAAGATGGAAGTAGCCATCCTTTATGAAGGTGAATTGTTATCTTTTCCGGTAGAAAGAATTCGCAAGGATATTTTGCTGGATCCCAACCAATGGTCTCTAAAGCAAGGAAGCAGACAACATTACAATAATATTGAACGGTATGAATACAAAGGTACGCAGAGTACCATTGAGTGGTTGGGCGCCAAGATACCTGTTCCCAGTAAGTTTAAGAATTTCGTGTTACTCTTTAAGAACGGTCCTGAGTTCACGAAGGAGGATGAGGCGATACTGTCGGCATCGTTGTCAGCCTGTGCCATGGAAATCAAGCGAATCCGGAATCTGAGCGAGATCAAGAGGATCTATAGGAAAGATCTGTTGGACAATATTTTAAGAAACTCTCTTGGTTATAAGGAAGCAAGGCATCAGGTCAATTTGTTGGGTTACAGTCTGCCTGACGAAGGTAGAGTCGTTGTTCTAGACCTAGGAGCTGATGTTGCGGAATCAGCGCTCAAGGATTGCCTGTATGGATTTGAAGATTTGCTGAAGGAAGTTTTACCATCTGTGCCGATGTGGGTCCAAATGAATGCAAGCAGAATTGTTCTGCTTGCCTTGGATCAGGATGATTCGCATGTAAGGAATTTGTACGATAAGTTGCATAAGAGATATCCATGCCTGAATTTCACGATAGGTATTGGCAACAGCAAGTCTTATAGCGAATACAACCAAAGTTATTTGGAGGCCTGTCAGGCTTTTGAAATAGGTAGGTGCATCAAGCAGGATTATCCGATATTCAGCTACAAGGATATGGGGTTCTATGGATTTGTTAATCTTGTAGGGAACAGGGAAAATATTCAGAAGTACTATGATGATTACATCAAACCTCTGGAGGAGAAATTTCAGGGTGAGTATTTTGAAGAGATTATCTATACGCTGAAACAGTACCTTGAATGCAGATTCCATTTCGCCAGAACCGCTGAAACGATGCACATTCACAGGAACACAGTGACATATCGCATTGGTGCTATTGAAAAAGCTTGCAAGATAGACTTTCAGGATTATGAGGACTGTCTGAATATGGGTATAGCTATGAAATTATTACCTATTATTAGACATGTTGGCAGTTAAGGCTAGGAATATGCATAATGACTGAAGCTGAAGGATTTTCTTCGATATTTCTGTCAAAATGACGGGGGTAGACAGGAAACCTTTGCAGAAACTAATGTATATATAGAATCACAAGTAGTTGAATAATAATTTGGTTTCAATTTTGTTCTTTAATAGTCTTATCACACGGCAGTGGTTGTCAGAATCATTGTTATTAAAATCTACTATAGTCAGATATGTTTCATTTTTCCCTATCGTTGAGATGTTTTAGCCAATGTAGTTTGGTGCAATAAATCTCAAAGATCTAGCGTTACCATGATTAAGTGGTGAATGATTCAAGGAGGAGTATTATGAAGCGGTTTTTCTACCTATTGTTGGTCTCCGTTATGCTGGTTGCGATGTTTGGTTGCAGTACCCCGGAAGCGGAAGTGGAAGTGGAAGTAGTCGAGGAAGAAGCGATAGAAGCCGATGAACCAGAAAAGATAGTTTACAAAGTAGGTTTGATGGTGCCAAGCAACATAACCGATGGTGGATGGAGCCAGAACGGATATGAGGGTTTGATGCTCATCGGTGAAAATTATGATATAGAATATTCATATATTGAGATGCCTGATCAATCTGCAATTGAAGAACACTTGAGGAATTTCGGAACGACCGGTTATGATGTCGTATTTG
>DAOUPV010000132.1 GCA_030625965.1 Clostridia bacterium | reverse complement strand
ACAAGGTAGACAGAAGTTATATAGCGATAGACAGGTAGATGCCTGACCATCTATTTGCCGGTTACGAGGTAGGATTCCGCTTAAATCCTATCGCCGGTCAGACGCAAAACTGCTATGATGAAGTATAAGATTGTGGAGGGTACGTTGATGAAGAAATGGATCTGTATGCTATTGCTCGTGACCATGCTGTTTGCCATCACTGGCTGTGCAACTGACAGTCCTGCCGAGGAGCCAGTATCGGAAGAACCAGTATCGGAAGAACCAGTAGAGGAAGAACCCGTTAAAGTACATAAGGTGGCGTTGCTGATGGACGGCCCCATTAATGACATGGGTTGGAATGCCATGGCCTATGGCGGCTTGGTGAAGATTGATGAAGATTTTGACAACGTAGAAACCAGCTTTGTGGAGAACATCGCCAAGTCAGATTATGAGGATATCTTCATTGGTTTCGCGGTTCAGGATTTCGATCTTGTGATTGCCCATGGTTATCAGTTTAACGATGTTGCCACCAAAGTGGCTGAAGCTTATCCAGATACCCAGTTTGCTATCATCAGCGGAGTAGGAAACGGCTCCAATCTTACCTCATTCGTAACCGACAGTGCACAGGAAGGCTTCCTAGCCGGCCTGATTGCCGGCCTGATGACCGAATCCAATGTAGTTGGTGGTATCGGTGGAGTTGATTTTCCGGCGATTTCGGATGTAGTCAAAGGATATGGCGCTGGTGCGAAGTATGTTAATCCTGATGTCGAATACATTCTTGCTATGACAGGAAGCTTCGAAGATGCCAATTTGTGCAAGGAAATTACTCTCTCTATGATCGACAACGGTGCGGACATAATGATGGGAGTTGCCAACCAGGCGAATCTGGGTATTATTGAAGCTGCTAAACAGCATGGCGCCTACTATGTCGGAGTCAATGCTGATATGAGTGACAATGCCCCCGAAACTGTTCTCAACACGGCCTATATTGATGGAGCGATCATGTTCACAGCACTGTATGAAGAGTACCTTGCAGGTACTTTGGATGGAGGCAACCGTCTGGTTGGATTGAACCAAGGCGCGCTCTATCTTGGAGAGTGGAATGAGCAGGCAGCTGAACTGACCGATGAGATGCAATCCCAGTTGGATGAGTATATTCAAGGTGTAAGTGACGGTAGCATCGATTATCTGGGACTGACCAGTGAGGTTGTTATCAATTAGTGATATTGCAAGCGAAAATGTTAGTTGATTTAGAGTAGTATATGGAAACCCGGTGATGACCTAGTGTCGTGAGCCGGGTTTTCTTATTTCCTGCGCAAGGATCACATTCTGCAGGTAATTTGCATAGTGTATCGGATGTGTTTTCCATGGAGAAAATCGGATGGTATAGCTTATTTTTACCCTTAAGTATGCTATTATGGAGGCGAAGCAATAGGGAGTTCGGAATACCAAGAAGAAGAGGAGAAAGTATGATACGTATCGATACGAAGTACCTGGGTTCTTTTTTGGAGCGGATGCCGACTGGATTGGATGAGGAAGTGAGCAAAGCGCAAGCTTCTTTGGAGCAGAAAAACTGCAAGGGTAGCGAGTATACAGGTTGGGTCGAGTTGGTGGACTCCATCGATGAGAACCTGATGGCGCAGATGACGGAAGTCAGCAATGAGATCAGAGAAAAGGCGGAAGCACTGCTTGTCATTGGTATCGGGGGATCTTATCTCGGAGCCAAGGCGGCAATGAACTTTATCGGCGGGGATTTTCCTGTCTATTTCCTGGGTCAGAATATTTCGAGCCATACCTGGAGCCAGGTGAGAGAGGCGCTGAAGGACAAGACATTCTATGTGAACTTCATCTCCAAATCCGGAGGAACGCTTGAACCGGCATTGGCTTTTAGATTCGTAAGAACTTTGCTTGAGGAAAAATATAATGAAGAATGGCACCGCTACGTAGTTGCCACTACGGACCGGGAAAAGGGCAAGTTGAAAGGTCTGGCTGACCGGTTGGGTATAACCTCATTTGTAGTGCCTGACGATGTGGGTGGACGCTATTCCGTATTGACACCAGTAGGGCTCCTGCCACTGCTATGCGCCGGAGTGGATGTGCGTAGTCTGATGCAGGGTGCCAAGGCGGAACGGGAGGACATACTGAGCGGCCAGAGCGACGCTCTTCAATATGCCACCATACGCAATGCTCTATATAGAGGCGGTAAGGCAGTCGAGATGATGGTGACCTACAATCCGGCATTAAACGATTTGTGTGAGTGGTGGAAACAGTTGTTTGGAGAGAGCGAAGGGAAGTCATCCCAAGGAATCTTCCCAGCATCTGCTAGTTTTACAACAGATCTGCATTCCCTCGGGCAGTTCATCCAGGATGGTACAGATTTTCTGATGGAAACCGTGCTCTGGGTGGAAAAGGAGAACGAGGATTTCGAAATTCCTAGGTTTGATGAGGATACGGACGGACTGGACTATCTGGCCGGCAAGTCATTGAACTGGATCAACGAAATGGCCAGCGAGGGAACCATGAAGGCTCATTTGGCTGGTGGCACGCCGAATCTGAAGATCATAGTACCGGCACGGGATGCCCGCTCGCTGGGTGCACTCTTCTACTTTTTCGAGTATGCCTGCGGTGTCTCAGCGCTGGTCCAAGGAGTCAATCCTTTCGACCAGCCTGGTGTAGAAGACTATAAGCGGAGTGTAAAAGAATTATTAGTAAAGGGGATTTAATCATGGCAAGAAATCTGTCCGATGTGGAAACACTGGCATATCGATCTTATATGAGGCTGTACCCGGATATTCCCAAAGGGCTCGATAAGGATGTGCGTCATCCGGAGCTGACGAGGGAACTCCTGGATGCTTTGGGCATCGAAGACGAAAAGATGTGCAACATTATGGTCACAGGAAGCAAAGGCAAAGGCTCTCTTTCGGTTCTTTTGGCCAGAATTCTGGTGAGCCAGAAGAAGAAGATCGGCTTGTTCACCAGCCCGCATCTGCAATTCTTCAAGGAACGCATCAGGATCGATGGAAAAGCCCTGCCGGATGAGATGATCCTGGAGCATGCGGAAGAATGGGAGAATGCTCTGAATTCGATAGAAGCTGCCATGGATGATACGACCTATATCGGACCGGTGGGTGCGACAGCCGTACTGGCCATGAAGGTATTCCAAGCTCAAGGAACCGAGTATAACGTGGTGGAACTGGGACGCGGAGCCAGATATGATGACGTAAACCAAATTTCAGGGGATTATGCCCTGATCAATAAGGTGTTTCTGGAACATACTGAAAACTTAGGGGACAGCATCAAGGAAGTGGCCTACAACAAGGCCGGCGTGATCAAGGAAGGCATGAAGGGCGTTTTCTGTGCCAGCCAGTTACCGGAGGCTTTAGCGGAAATTGAGAAGGAAGCCGCATCAAAAAATGTACCCCTATATCTGATGGAACGGGATTTTGATATCAGAAACGTCCATCTCAGTTTAGAAGGCACCTGTTTCGACTATTATGAGGGAGACAAGCTCATATATGCAGAGGTGGAGCTGGGGCTTCTTGGCAAGCATCAGGCGGAAAATACTGCCGTGGCGCTGTTCGCACTGCGTAAAATGGGATGTGTTCCGGATGAGGAGGCCATGCGCTTGGCCATCCGTAAATTGACTTGGATGGGACGGATGGAGATTTTGGAAAAAGAGCCGTTCACACTGCTGGACGGATGTATATCCAGATCCTGCATCGAGCACGTCATCCAAATTAGCGAAGAAATCGACCGTTCGCCAGTCGTCTGTGTCATCGG
>DAOUPV010000017.1 GCA_030625965.1 Clostridia bacterium | reverse complement strand
CACCACCGCATTCCCTACGGTATAGGTGGTTCTTGAGGCTGCAGTCACACCGGCGTCCGGCGTGCGTTTGGTGTCCGCCTGGATGATATCCATATGTGCCAGATCGCAACCCAATAGCTCGGCAGCCATCTGACGAAAGACCATGTTGTTGCCCTGCCCGATATCCGGAC
Organism: Clostridia bacterium; assembly: GCA_030625965.1. GTDB lineage: Bacteria > Bacillota > TC1 > TC1 > UBA5767 > UBA5767. Next base: position 34,607 of record DAOUPV010000017.1, on the reverse strand, counting down.
ATCCCACGCCTAGCGACAACCGACCCTCTTCTGTCAGCACCAGATCGGCCGCACCGTAGTCTGGTGCTCCCTGTCCGATGCCGATGGCCTGGATTTCGGTCGCGATGCCCACACCACGTCTCTTCCAGGGTTTGGAAGAGGTAGCCTTATATTTTTCCCGGTTCAGCCACAGATCGACTTCTGCCGCCTTTTTCAGCGTGGGAATGGTTCCCATGGAATAGCGGAGCGTATGTCCGAATGGAGCTACGTCACCCTGGACCAATCCGTTTGTTAACCGCATCTGAAGAGGATCCAATCCCAACTTGGCCGCCAGCATCTCTACCTGGCTCTCCATGGCGAAGGTGGACTGGGGTACACCGAAAGCCCGCATGGCACAGCAAGGCGCATTGTTGGTATATAAGCTGTATCCCTCAATGTCTACGTTCTTCACCCGGTAGGCACCGCAGGCATGCTCAATAGAGTATCCCAACACTTCCTTGCCCAGACCGGCGTAGGCTCCGGTATCTGAATAGATGCGCACCTGGTTGGCCGTAATCACGCCATTCGCATCGGCGGCCGTCTTCATGGTGACCTTCATTGGGTGCCGTTTCCAGCTGGATATGATGCTTTCCTCCCTTGTGTTCACGAGCTTGACTGGTCCATCCACCTTAAGGGCCATCACCGCCAACTGGGCTTGGATGGTCAGCCCCTCTCTACCACCAAAGGCGCCGCCGACCGGATCAGAGACCACATGCACCTGATCCTTGTCCATATCCAGGATCTTGCACAGCTGGCGCTGATCCTGCCAGGGGTATTGGGAACCTACGAAGACCTTCATTTCCCCATCCTTGTACTCTGCAATGCCGCCTTCCGTTTCCAAGTAGGCGTGTTCCTGCATGGGAAGCTCATAGCTTTCTTCCACAACAGCTGCCGCCTGTCTAAAAGCGCCCTGCACATCGCCGTGCTTGACCACCCCATGCAGTAGCACGTTGCCAGAGTCATGCACTTTGGGCGCATTGACACGGATGGCTTCATCTACGTCATATACGCCTGGTATCTCCTCATATTCAAACTTGATGAGCTTGGCCGCTTCCTCTGCTAAAGCAGACGTATCCGCTACCACACCAGCCAATGCATCGCCTTCGAAGCGGATCCATTCGCTGGAAAATACTTCCTGGTCTTCCAGAATGATCCCGTAACCGTTGAGTCCCGGCACGTCTTTGGCCGTGACCACGGCCGATACGCCTTCTAGGGCTTTCGCCTCAGTCGTGTCGATGCAGATGATCCTGGCACTGGACACACCCGCCCGGACGATTTTGCCCCAGAGCATTCCCGGATAATCCAGATCGCTCATGAAGCTGGTTTCTCCCGTCACTTTCTTATAGGCGTCTTTTCTTACCTCGGGCTTCCCGATATACCTATAGCTCACGGATGTCACCTTCTCTCATTCTCTCGGCAGCCTTTTCGATAGCCGTAATGATCTTACTATAGCCGGTGCAACGGCAGAGATTGCCGCTGACACTGCATTTGATCCGCTCCCGGTCCGGGTTCTTATCCCTCATCAAAAGCGCCTTGGCCGACATGATCATACCCGGCGTGCAGAATCCACACTGTACCGCGCCTTCTTCCACGAAGGCCTGTTGGATCACATCAAGTTCCCCGTTCTTGGCCAATCCTTCTATGGTAATAATGCTCTTCTCCCCGATCGATCCCAAATAGATCAGGCAGGAATTAACAGCCTTGCCGTCCATCAGAACCGTGCAGGCCCCGCATTCTCCCTGACCACACCCTTCCTTGGTGCCCATCAAGCCCATATCTTCCCGCAACACATCCAGAAGCCTCCGGTCGTCCTCACCTTCTATCCAATGGATCTCTCCATTGACTTTGATCTGTCTTCTCATCCTTACCTCCTACCCGCATATCCTTTTTCATTGGTCCTTATAGGTATTACTTATTTATTTGATTATACTCCTATCCTCAAAAAAAACAAACCCCCAAACAACCTTTGGGGGTAAATTCTTTCTATCTTGCATATTTCAATTACGAAAATCGGCTATACTAGTCTTCGTCGAGCCAGTCAATCGTCTTCTGATCCAGCACCAGATCAATGCTGCTCAGGGAATCATTCATATGCTCCATCTTCACGTTGCCGATCAGGGCAAAACCCTCTACAGGATTGGAGGTTATATAGCTGATGGCCAACACCGCCGGCGTACAACCCAGCTTTTCACAGAGGATTCGCACCTTCTCCACCTTGCGGATATTGGTGTCATTCAGAAACGGCCTGGCGCGGAACGATAGCTCACTCTCGCCGCTCTTCAGGTACTTGGAAAAGAAGCCCACAGCTTGGGTGGAATAGGCCATGACTGGGATCTTAGCTTCCTTATAACCCTGATATTCCAGATCACTCATGTATACACAAGTATCATCCAGAAGGTCCTCCTTGCGGAAATGAGCCATGTTCCATTGGATTTGGGAGACTGTGAACGGGGTCTTCCCATTCTTCAGGGCGTACTCATTGGCCTCTAGAATCCGGGCCACCGTCCAGTTGGACGCACCCAGCGCACGAGTCATGCCTTTCTTTACGAATTCATCCAGCGTATCCATAATTTCAGAAACAGGAATCTCCGGATCGTCACGGTGCAGGAAATACACGTCAACATCGTCCATGTCCAGAACTGCGAGACTGGTGTTGATATCATATTCCAAACAGTCCCAGGACAACCTGGATCTGTGCATATCCCTCATTTCGGGAAGGCCGCCTTTGGTGATTACTACCACATCATCGCGCACGCCCCTGTCTTTGATCCACCGTCCCACGACTTTCTCGCTTTTGGATGACCCATAAGGGATATAGGAGGCATAGCCTCTGGCCGTATCGATGGTTCTGCCGCCCAATTCATAATATTTATCCATGATTTCGTAGGACAGCTCATTGCTGATTTCTGATCCATAATTGCTAGCACCCAGCACAATCTTGGATATCTCAATGCTGCCATCCACCGCTTCTATCTTACCTGTTCTCATATTTATGCCTCCTGCAATAACATAATTTGGCGGAGCATGCCGCTTCATTACAGTTTACCATAAATCCGGTGTCAGGCAGTTCCAGGTATCCTATTTTTTATTCTTCACATCGTACTTCAGTCCGTACCTCGTATAGAAAAAATGAGGACCATGGAGATGCATGGAAACGATCTCGGCATGGGGGTGATTCGTCGAGATGAATGATTCCTTATCACTACCGATGCCGGTCGCCTGCCCGCCTACAAAGACACACGAAGTATCGATGAATATCTCATCCAAAAGACCTTCCTGCATCAGCTGATGGCAGTACGCCGGTGATTCTACCAGGACTTTTTCCATACCCATGGCATCCAAGATCTTCAACAGTTCCCCGGCATCCGTTTGCAATCCTGACCCGGTTATGGTTACCCCGATCTTATCGGGATTATCCTTGACCACTTCTTTTATTATTTCCAGGTCCGATCCATTTTTCGCCGTCGGCAGCAGGAAGTATTCCTTCTTAAGTTCCTTCTTAAGATTGAGATAACCCGAAGGAGAGGTAGCGATCAATATTGGTACCTCTTCACACTGGAAGACCGGATTGTCAAACGGGATGTTCCGACCTGACCTGGTTACCACCACGGTCAAGGGAGCTATGGGTTTGCCCGCTCTAACTCTAGCGTCAATAATGTCCCTGTCGTAAGCGCTGCCTGAATAATCCGGTTCCTTGATCAACGTCCCGGATCCGATGATTATGGCATCACTGTTGCCCCGCAACATATTGAGAATCCAGAAATCCGCGAAGGCTCCTACCGGATCCAGATAGTTGTTCTTGGCGATCAGCGGTCCCACCTCATTGTCTTCAAAGGCGATTTTACCGTCAATCGACATCACATAGGATGCATAGGTCATGGGTCTTAACTCCGGCTTTTCCCTGAACTTCAGTTCTCCGTATACCTCTTCGATCTTGGAACAGGGAAAGCCCGGATACTTGTACCCCAACTCTTCCGTATGATCCAGAATACGATCCAGCTTAATTTCCTTCGCCTCAAATACTACCTCCGGTAATGCCATTCACGTGCCTCCCTTGTATCTTATCCCTTTTTGAACAGACTTCAAAATTTGATTAATTATAACACAAGCACGCCATATTTGTATATACGTCTATCCGTCTAAGCTTATACTGGCAACCGTCTATATTCGATTGCTTCAGGACAATCTGTTGCGGGAAAGCCACTTTCCTGCAGATATTCCACATCTTGTCGATGTAGGCCGTGGTATAGGCCTGCTCGACATAGTGGAAATAATAGGCGCCCCGTTCGCTCAGGCGGTATCCTCCCTCGGTTTTCGTAGCCAGACCCAGCATGCGGCACAGAGCGAGTTCAAACCCGTACATGCCCTTCAGTGAACGGCCGAAAAAACGATGGAAGTCCGAACTGGCAATCTGAAGAGAATACGCACTCCAGAACAGATAGTACACCGCTCTTTGGCGCAGGCTGAAGCGCAGGGTAAGCGCCGTGGGAAGCGCACCCTGTTCGATTCTGTCCAAATAATCCCGGAGCAGGAAGGTATTGATCTTGAACTGGTCTTTCAGCAAGGTTGTCGCCGAAACACCGAATCCCAGAAAATTCTCCCTGGTAACGGAAGAGTACTTCCTTGTGCCCGGTTTGGCAAAGGTCCAGACAGAGGTCCTCTCGAATCCTTCCCGCCTACAGTATCCGGTTATTTCCCTCAGCATCTTCCTCTTTTCCAGCTCCGACAGCGGTCTGTACCGATTGTCCGCGAACGTGAAATCGATAAAGGGATAGGTGGAAATCTGGGTCGCTCCATTTTCAAAGGCCATGCGTATATCTTCAGTCAGGGTCTTGGCAGTCTGTCCCGGAATGGCAAAAATCAGATCCATGTCGACCGTATCAAACTTAACCGCTCTGATCGCCTTAAAGATCTTCCCATAGTCCGGTGCCGTTCTTCCCAAGGCCGCCAGACAATCCGCATCGAATGACTGAACACCGATACTGATCATGGTCACACCGGCATCCTTCAGTTTCAGTAGTGTTTCTTCGCTCACATCGTCCGGATGCAGCTCCACACCGATTCCCTCACAGATGCTAAAATAGCGCTTAAGCTGCGTAACGATGTCCTTGATGTCGGCCAGCATCAGGGCGGGGGTACCGCCCCCGAAGAACAGGCTGGTCACCTCTTTCGGATAGTTACTTCTCCCACCCACAAGAGAAATCTCTTTAAGCAACGCTTCCTTGTAGGCCTTAGCCATCGTCTTGTCATATACGACTTTACAGTAGGGGCAGAAGCTGCAGATGGTTCTGCAAAATGGGATGTGCACGTATAATCCCAGGCGTTCAGCGCCTTCGTAGTCCAGATGACCATCCCCACGATTGGTGAAGACAAAGGGTTTCCTGGTTCTGGTCAATAAGACTCTCAATATCGATGTCAGCGACATAACTTGGCTCCTTCACTCCTGGTCACCATTCTGTAAGATATTCGGTTCCCGTTTCTTAATACAAAGACCATAAGTATATTGTACTCCAAATATCCAGAATTGGAAGGATTGTGCAATATGCACGACTCGCATCTCTGTGTTACTAGCGACGTTTCTTTGCTTTCTTCATACCGTCCAAACTGCCTACCATCCGGATAATCTTCTTCTGTTCCATCTGCTTAGCGCTCATACTCTTCTTATCCTCAATATAGATTAGCTCCTGCTTTAGTTTCCGGTAGCTGTTCAGCCGTTCCTCAGAAAGTTCCCCGCGCTTAATGCCTGATCTGACGGCACATTGTGGTTCACTCTCATGGGTGCAATCCGAAAACTTGCACTGGAGAGCCAGCTCCTCTATATCCCGGAAAGAGGACTCCAGGTCTGTGTTGTAGATCTGGATTTCCCGCATACCCGGTGTATCGATTACTAGGCCACCCTGGGGCAGTAGGATGAGTTCCCTGTGGGTCGTAGTATGCCGGCCCTTGTCATCGTTCCTTAGGCCTTTCACTGCAAGGCGCTCTTCACCCAGCAAGCTGTTAATCAGGGTAGATTTTCCGATTCCGGACGATCCGATAAACGCGATGGTGTCCCCTGGTCTGATGATTGCCCGTACCTCTTCCAAGCCATCCTCGGTAACAGCACTGACAGCAAGCACATCGATGTATAAGGCCACCTCTTCAACTGCTGCCTGTTTCGCTTCCAAATCATCGCAAAGATCTGTCTTGGTCAGGATGACCACCGGTGTAGCCCCACTGTCCCAGGCCAAACCGATGTAGCGCTCCAGACGTCTGAGATTGAAATCGTTGTTCAGAGCCATACAGATGAAGACCGTATCCACATTCGCGGCTACAATCTGTTCCTCGCTGGTCTTACCGGCTGCCTTTCTGGAAAAGACGCTATGTCTAGAAAGTATCGCCTGGATGACGGCCTCACCCTGACGGTCATCCGTCCTGTCAAGCACTACCCAGTCGCCTACCGCAGGATAGTCGGCCTTACCACTCGCTACATAGCCGAGCTTCCCGGATATGTGGGCCGATACCTCTCCCTTTTCACCAACAACCTTATAATGGCCCTTATGTTCTATGGACACCCGGCCTAAAAAGCTATCTTCATAACCTTCTTCAAATTCCTGTATCGTCCGTTCTCTTAATCCTAAATCCAGTAGCTTTTGGTATTTGTTCAATGGTCTACCTCCATTTGTCCTAGTACTCTATCAATGGCAAGCATGTACACTTTTCGCAAAAGACATCCTAGCTCATTGGATTAGGAAAGGATAGCTTTTTTTGCAGCGGCTGAGACCCTCAGATCTGGGGTAGGCCACGTTGAGCCGTATGAATCCGTCCGTGTTCAGGCTGTTCGTGCCCTGACGATCAATAACCCGATCAAAATCATAACTAATTTTACTTCCGCTAATAACAATCTATTCCAAAATGATAAACTCGCTCTTTTAGAGCGAGTTTATCATAAATAACCTATTTTTTATATGGCAAGCCTTGAATGCTCACAGCCATCATAGAATATGCCTCTACCCGGATGTCACCTCGGTATTCTGATCAGAGTCACTATAACGGATATACGTCAAATAGACAGTTACTTTGAAGAAAGTCCTCACAATCCCTCCGAACAGCCAACCAGCGAAGAAAAAAGCGATGGGCCCTAAAATCATGGAGAAATAACCGACCAAGAAGAAGCTACCTAGACTAATGAGGAATAGCGGCTTCATATGCTTTCTGGCCAATCTGAAACCAGCCTTGAAACCTTCTATAGCACCCAAATCATCATGGACGATGGCAGTAGTCCAGGCCAGGAACAATGCACCAATCCAAGCACCTAGGAATATGGCGCCCCATCCACCTGTAGGGATACCTACGATGATTAGGTAGACCAGGAATATGAAGAACCAGATTGGCGTCGATACCACGGCAAGGAAGTGTAACAATAACTTTCCGGAAAATACTTTACCCAGATATTTTTTTACACCGTGCATGAAATGTTCCTTGTTCGGTTTTTCGTCCCGGATGGCTGCTCCATACAAACTGATGCTACCAACCTCGATCAGGCTCCACAGTACAATATATACGATATATGTCAGAACGATAGTAATACTTATCGGCGCCAAAATACCAAATATCACCCTGACAAACTCTTCTTCAGCAAGACCTGAGAACACACCACTGGCGATTGTTGTTATAACACCTGCCAAAATGACCAATCCGACAATGATATGCATGGCCAAACGCAGGAAGACCGGCACGAATACACCTCTGAACTTGTTGATCAGCAAAAGGGATCGTTTGAAATCATCCATTAGGTTATCGAACCACATGTTCGTCACCTCCTTCGTCAATCACTTCGTCCCCCACAGTGTTTTCCTGGTACATGATGAAAATACACAAGCTGAAGAACACCTGGAATACCATCCTTACCAAGGATGAAATGATAATGGCAGCACTTACGACCGGTATCAAGACATAGAAGGCAATCTTTAGATAAGGCAGAATCTCCCTATACATGTACCCGAATGTAACATTGTCCCCGGCAGGGCCGATCTGTGATCCTGTGCTTGCGGAGTTCGAACCTCCCGATCCTCCTCCACCTCCGCCTGACATGCTCAGGAAGGCTCCACGAATCATCACAAGGAAACCCAACGGCAGGAAATGACTTTTACCGAAAGCAATGCTGTTTCTCAACCCTTCAATTACCCGGGTGTCCTCCATCACCATGTTGACCTTCCACATGGCCGTGAAGATGGCGAACAACAAGGGAACTAGCACGAATCCCACCATCAGGGTAAGGAACCCTATGAAAATGAAGGGCACCAGGAACAGTATCCAAGCAACGATCATCAGAAGATCCGCCAACAAGAACCGGATGAAATATTTCCGGACACCATCGGAAAAGGCCCCTTCCGTCAAGGCCCCAGTTACGATACAGGACTTGTACATATTGTACAAACCCGCCTCGACGATGACACCTACTATGGCCAGTAACAAGATAACAGATAAAAACCAAAATATTAAGCCGAAGACCAGTTGCCAGATGCTACTGACCCAAAATCTGTTGCTCCCTATGAATAGCATCACCTTGTAGAGCAGTACACCTGTGAATATGAAAAATGCAGTCTTAATCAGAATCAGAACAATCTGCGGTTTATATAGTCCGCGGTTCTCCTTATTTAGATGGAAAGCACTTTTCATATAATCAAAGATACGTGCAATTCTTTCCATTTCCACTACCTCCAATCTCAACTACTAATACTGAAAAATAAGTTCACATCAACCCTTGATGACCAGCTTGGGTTTCAGTCTGGCGACTTTCTTGGCTATGCCGGATCGGTCAATAACTTCCACCACCTCATCGATTTTCTTGTACGCTTCCGGCGCTTCTTCGGCCAGACCTTTCATGGAATCGCTATATATACATATACCTTGGTTGCTAAGCTCCGACAGGACCTGTTCACCCCGCTTCTTTCTCCTGGCTTCGCCTCTTGACATCCTCCTGCCTGCCCCGTGGCAGGTTGAGCCGAAAGTCATCTTCATACCCGCCTCGGTTCCGGCCAACACATAGGATGCCGTCCCCATGCTTCCCGGGATGATCACCGGCTGACCCACAGTTCTATACTCCATCGGCACCTCGGGATGACCGGGCCCGAAGGCTCTGGTCGCACCTTTGCGGTGGACTACCAGCGCCCTCATCTCACCGTCTATTTCATGTTCCTCCACCTTGGCGATGTTGTGGGCCACATCGTAAAGCAGCGTTAGATTCACGCGGTTTCCCAAAACAGCCTCCCAAGCCTCCCTTATCTGATGGGTTATGGCCTGGCGGTTGGCCCAAGCGAAATTGGCGGCTGCCGCCATGGCATCGAAGTATTGCTGACCCTCCAGTGAATCAAAAGGCGCGCAGGCCAGTTCCCTGTCCGGGACTACTATTTCATAATCGCTCATGGCTGACATCATGATCTTCACATAATCCGTCGCCACCTGATGCCCCAGCCCCCGGGATCCAGTATGGATTTGCACCACCGCCTGACCCTGAAATAGCCCGAATGCATGGGCGCATTCATCATCATATATCTCATCCACTTCATCGATCTCGATGAAATGGTTGCCCGCTCCCAACGTTCCCAGCTGGTCGTGCCCCCGTTTCTTAGCCCTCTCGGAAACAGCTTCAGGATCGGCATTTTTCAGACACCCGAAGGATTCCGCATTCTCGATATCCTCTGGGTAACCGTAGCCGTTCCTGACCATCCACTTGGCGCCATAGCGTAAGACTTCATCCAGCTTCCTGCGAGTCAACTTGATGTTCCCCGATTTGCCCACTCCTGACGGGATTCTGGAAAACATCGACGCCCCCAGAAGTCTGATGTCTTTTTCAATGCTCGCATACTCATAATTAGAATACAGCAGCCTTACTCCGCAGTTGATGTCGTACCCGATACCTCCCGGGGATATGACCCCGCTCGGGCAAAGGGTGGCCGCCACACCCCCGATAGGAAATCCGTAGCCCTCATGCACATCCGGCATGACCATGGCCGCCTGCTGGATGCCGGGCAGACTGGTGACATTGACCAGCTGTTCGATGGACCGGTCGCTCAGCACCTGATCGAGCATCCTTTCCGAGGCGAAAATCCTGGCAGGAACCCTCATGTCGCTTCTATGGCTTCTAGCTATCTCCCACAAAAAAGGGGAAATCTGCCTAATATCTTTTTTATCAATCATATGTCAAATACTATTACACTCTGGTAATAGCCCTCCCCATTCATCCGGACCTCGGCTTCATGGTAGGTCACGGCCTTGATATCCTCGGCGAATCCTTCTACCTTGTTCCCATGAAGCACCGCCCTAAGATGGCTGTCCGCCAGTTGCAGCACCTCCAGCTCATCGAACGCCACATAGGCTGTATGAGTCTCAGACAGTACTTCGGACAGGAAATCTATAAGCAGCGCCGTAATATCCACTGACTCTATGTCCACAAGCAACTGTTGTCGCTCATCTTCAACCGGCTCTCGCCCTCCCGTAATGATGCTGTTCATCCCCTCAAGCGCAGCAGAAAACAAATCTACTAGGCTGTCAGCCTCTACTTTCATCCTGATATCGCACATGTGTGTTAGAAAACTGTATTCTTTCATTTCCGGGCACCTCTAATTCTGTAACCGCAATATAATTATATCACTTTCACATCCATATCCGAATTTAGAGCGCACCTGTGAGAAATCAAAAGCCGTCACCGTACATCTACAACGAACTGTCTAGTCAGTTTTTTCTGTCACAAAAAGAAACCGCCACTAACCGTTACTTTAAACGGATAGCAGCAGTTTCATAATAACATACCTAAATAATGGACCCAATACCCCTGGCCATTTGACGATCACTGGCCATCAATCAGGAACCTGATGATCCTTGGCGCCTGGTTGACTACGACATGGCCTGTGTCAGGCAGTAGTTCCTCCACAGTCTGGGGCGCGTACTGTGTCAAATGCTCGATACTCTTACGGGCAGGAAGCAAAAAATCATTTTCACCATAAATCACCAAGATCGGCATGTTCAGTTTAGACAGTGACTCCCCCCCATATAGTGGCAACTTGGCCATGCCCACAGCAGGATCTTCCTAGTCATCTTCCTCTACTTCTGCCTCATCATCTCTCAACTTATCGTTCTTGTTATAAATCTCATCCTTCTCTGCCTGTTGGGAACTGCCCTTACCATTGGATCCTAGATTCCCATATAAACCTTTGTTGGCCTTGACTCTCGCCATGAGCTCTTTTACAGACTCATCCGCATTTTCTCCCAGCTCTTCCCCTAGCAAATTGGTGATGATATTATATTTCCCAGGTGTGATGCCGGCATCTTTGGCCAGTTGCACCATCTCAACACCGAGCACCCGAGAAGAAACCTCTGCTTTTTTGTTTTTCTTCTCCAATTGCCGGTTGGTAATGTCCTCCAGTTTGCCAGCCAAACGCTCGGCTTTTTCCTGATTCCTGGCGATGGTAGCAAGCACGACGGCCCCATTGCCATCGTCAAAATATCCTTCATCCGCCATGAGATCAACCGCCTCAGCGATAGCATCATCCAGCCTCTTGTTCTTCGCTTCAAGACCTTTCACGATTTTAACGGCATCCTCGTTGACCGCTTCAGCACCGATCACCCGTTCAAAACGGTTTACCTCCAGCTGGATTCCTGGATTGACATCCAGACTAACATAGTAATATGGCGTATTGTAAACACTCGCGCCGACCCCGAGCAATATGACGAACATGGCCGCTACCAAGGCGATTTTGCGCAGTCCCATTCTGTTGCGTTCCGGTTTCTCTTGCATATTGATCACGTCCCCTATCATGAAATCCTCATCCTTCATCTTGACCATCCTGCCGTCATCCCGAAGAAGGGCGGCACTACCATCTTTCGTTTCTACTACGACCGCTTTCATTCCTCTACCTCCCTGATTCGACTCAGATATTCCGACAGACAAGGATACTCTCCACAGAGTATCTCGGCCACTGCTATTATATATATACGGTGCCGTTCAATCTTTTTTCGGGGTAGGTTCGTACTTTTTTGAATTTTCGCCACCGGTAGACGTTTGGTCTGACGCAATTCAGCAAGCAGCGCCGGTTCATCCAGGAGACAGCGCACTGCTTGCGAACAGGATTTCCTGGTCTTATCCGCCTTGGGGGAAACCGGCACCAGATCCATGAAGCCTATGTCGTACACAGCAAGCACTTGGGTGATGGCGTCGATTTCCAGTTCCAGCCGGTCATCATGCTCGACTTTGGCCGTGTCTTCGATTCGGGCATCCTGAATCTCCAGAACATGTCTTCCTTCCTTACGGTAGTGATCTATCAGCCTCCTGCTGATCATCAGCTCGGCGAACGGCAGAAAATGCCCCCGCTCATACTCATACCCGGCAACGGCATCAGAGAATGCCAGCAAGGCGATTGACCATTCGTCATCACTCTTAGAAATGTAACGCTTGGCCGTCTTGGCGGCAGTCTTCAGTATGAAGAATTCGTACTGCCTGATGAATCCTTCCAGCGTCTCTGTATTCTCTGCCGATTCCACAGCCATCTGATCCACTTCCCGCATACCGCCTAGCACCTCTTCTCTTGTAATCCAACCCTGGCTAACCAAAATTACCGCTTAAATAATCCTTGGTTTCTTGTTCAACAGGATCATTGAAAATACCTGCACAGGTGCCGGATTCAACAATTTTCCCCTCATTCACAAACACTATCTCATCACTGATCCTTTTGGCCTGTGAAAGATTATGGGTTACCACGATAATCGTGTAGTCTTTCTTCAGCTCCACCAGCATCTTTTCAATGATGGCTGTGTTCTTGACATCCAAGGCCGAGCAGGGCTCGTCCAGAAGGAGCACATCCGGGTACATGGTCAAAGCCCTAGCAATGCACAACCGCTGTTGCTGGCCACCGCTCAAGCGGCTGGCCTTCATCTTGAGATTGTCTTTCACTTCTTCCCACAAGTTGACTTCCTTCAATTTCTCAACAGCAATCCTCTCCCTCTCACTTTTCTCTATGCCTGCATACTTGGTGGCGAAGATCATATTTTTCTCTATGGAAAGAGGAAAGGCCAGGGGCTGCTGAAAAACAAATCCCGTTCTGCCAATCAGCTCACCGAGATTGTCCTTAGTGAATGTCTTTTTCCTGTATTCGATCTCCCCTTGCATGGAAAAATGGGGTACCTTGTTCACCAGACCGGACAAGGTCATCAGGAGGGTCGTCTTGCCGCAACCGGACGGACCAATTACGGAAGTGATCCTGTTCTTCCTTATTTTGAAGCTGATATCGTCTAATACCTTTTGGGAATCATAGTACGTCGTCAGGTTCCTAATATCTATAACCATATCTATCTGCCCTCCCCTGAATAGCTGAATGACCAAGTAATCAGATTCAATGCGACCAGCAGGATCAGCAGGACACCTGCAGTCGCAAACGCATTCTCAATAGAAATATTCTCTCCCACCAGGTTGTAAAGATGCAAAGGCAATGCCATAGCAGGCGAAAAGATGGACTTGGGCGCTTTTGCATAGAATACCGCGCCCGTCAGCAGGATGGGCGCCGTCGCTCCCATCGCCAGACTTGAAGCCAGGCTTATGGTGGAGACCATGTTTCTCCACGCGACAGGCAAGATGATATGTACAATGTAATAACCAGTGTTCACCCCCAACGCATAGGTGCTGATCTTATACATCTCATTGACGTCCCTAAAAATGCGTTCGAATTTAATTTCTATATAGGGGAATATCATCAGTCCCAAAACCAGTCCACCGGACAGGAGGGATATCCCGAAACCAAGGTAGACCACCAGGAAGCTATATCCGAACAAACCCAGGATTATCGAGGGTATCCCGGCGATGACACCGATAGTTACCCGGATGGCTTCGCCGAACCTTTCATTGCTGCAATAGAACTCCAGATATAAAGCTACGATAAGAGCCAGTATGGATGCTGACACACTGGCAATCAAGGTGAACGCCAGGCTGCCGACGATAGCCGGGAACACACCACCCTCACTGCCGATCGGGAATCCACTGGGCTTTTCCAGGAAAAAACTCAAATTCAGATTGTTACCGGCCTTAATAAACACCAGTAAGAATATCATGCTGATTACAGTAGCTACCATTAAAAATGCCACTGTAGAAAGTATCCGAACATAATTATGGGATTGAAGCATTCTCCTATATTTCATTGCTTTTTACCCAGCTTTCTATTTTCCTGATCAGTAAATTGATCAGCAAGAGGAATGCCAACAGGATGATACCGGCTGTATAAAGGCTCTGATAATGCAGGCTGTCCAATTGCGCCCCGCTCATCTCCAGTGCAATCAAGCCACTCAGGGTTATCCCCTTGCCGAAGAGTTTCGGTAGGATCGGACTGTTGCCAATCACCATCATGACCGCCATGGTTTCACCCAGCGCCCGGGACAAGGCCAGCATGTATCCTGTCAGGATGTGGCCTTTTGTATGCACAATTACTAGATGCGTCATGGAATACCACTTGGACACACCCAGCGCCCTTGTCTGGAATCCGTACATCAACTCCACTTCTTCAAAGGCCTTTACATAGCTTGATGCCATATAGGGAATGAGCATCACCGACAAAGTTATGATGGCGGCGAAAATACTTTCGCCAGCCGCCATCAAGCCTGTACTCTCCAGCATTTTGACCACGGTATAGAATCCCAGTAGGCCATAGACTACCGAAGGTATGCCTGCCAGCATGTCCATCATGGATAGCATTAGGTATTTCAATCTACCGCGCACCTGGCAGCTGATGAAGCTGGCGCATCCCAAAGATACGGGTAGAGCCAGCAAGGTTGCAAAGAATCCGATATACAAGGTGCCCAGGATCATCGGCAACATTCCGAAGCTGGGATTCTTAGATAAAGGTCTCCAAGATACAGAGAGAATAGTGTCACTGAAACCGGAGCCTAGAAACGACAGACTTTCATTCAGGATGAACAGAAAGATCAGCACCAGAATAAGGAACGTAGTGAGTACTACGATTCTGGATATCCTATGTGCAATTTTGTCTGCATAATCATATATGTTCATCGATTTTCCCCGTTCATAGCAAATAGTCTTTCATAAAATATGAAAGACTATTTCTGATAACTATTATATACTTTTTTTCCTGATGAGCCACTAGTTTTCAGGTACAAATCCCAGTTCGCTGACAACCTGCATCCCTCTATCCGAGATCAGGAAATCAAGCAAGGCTTTTTCCTGCGGGCTCATTTCGCCATTCTTCAATACCAGCAGCGGTCTGGAGATCTTGTAATCTCCGCTGATAATATTCTCCTGTGTAGGATCGACCCCGTCAACAGACATAGGGATGATCTTGGCTTCATTCTGGTTTACTACGCCGAAGGAAGCGTATCCGATGGCGTTTTCATTATCAATGATTTTGGCGACCAATGCCCCCATAGAAGGGGCTTGAATCACATTGAGGCTGACTTCGATTTCTCCCATGATTTTCTTCTGGAATACTTCGTGAGCACCACCACCGATGTCTCTGGTTACGACTACGATTTCAGAATGCGGCAACTCGGAGTTCACATCATCCCAGTATAGATATTCACCGGAAAATATTTTCTGCAGTTCTTCACTGGTGAATCCATCTTGGGATTCATAGATCTTGTTCGAAGGATTGACCGCGATGGTAAGGGCATCTGTACCCAACTTGTACTGGCTATACCCTTCGAACTTGGCTTGCTCTTCTTCGGACACATTCTTGGAAGCCATACCGAAATTGGCCGTCTTTTCTATGGAAGAGCTGATTCCCGCGCCGGATCCGCCTCCGTTGATCACAATGTTGATTTCCTCCGCCGGGAACGTACTATCCACCTTGTCCCAGGTAACATTGGTCTCCATGAACTCCGCAATCAGCTGTGTTACCACCGGTGCAAGGGTCGAAGATCCTGTCAAGATGATCTCGCCTACTTCTTGCACGCCGCTCCCATCGTCAGCCGGAGTGTTATCATCAGCACAACCGACAAATACCAACAACATGGATGCAACTATTATTAAAATCAAAATTCTCTTCATAGCTTAATACCTCTCTTCTGCTTTGAACTCTCTATACTTCTGGTATTCTAGCATAAAAAGACTAACGAAAAACCGTTCATAAATTAATACTATTATGAACTTATTATCATTAGTTTTCTTTATGATTGAAAGGCTCATACTCCCCACCAGTCCATCCATAATTTTAAAATAAAAACCCCTTCCTTTCGGAAGGGGCTACCCTTTGTGTTACCACATCTCTATTCGTTGCTGCAGTTTGTTACATTTCTTCTCTAGTTCTCTCGATTATACATCCAGTGTGATCGAATATGCCGCCGATTGGTGCGCCCGGTTTCTTGATGGTCACACTGACTTTGGAAGCCGGTGTCGTCGCGAATACTTCCTCAACGATACGATAAGCCACACGCTGGATCAATTTATGTTCTTCACCCTCAACGATTTTCTTAGCCGCTTTGAACAAAGCCACATAGCTGATTTCCCAGACGAACTCATCTTTTTCACACATGTCGGTCATATCGATTTTGGCTTCAATGTCCACACCGAATTGCTGACCCAGTTTGTTCTCTTCCTGGAAATACCCGTGGGTGCCCCAGAAACGCATATCTTTCACGTATAAGATATCTTCTTTTCTCATATCAATTTCCCCCTCTTCTAACCTTCGCTACTACATACATCAAAACCGTTAGATACAATCCATCACGGATGCATCCAATAGCAAACTCGCGCACTTAACGTCGCTAAAATATCAAGAGCCATGAATAGACCGGAAAAGGTAAAGCCGGAAACTCTTTGGAAAACAGGAAAGTTACGCCTGCCCATCACCATGCTGAAATCCTATCGAAAGAAATCAGTTTGGCAAATGGCAAAATCATCACTCCCTATGTTAATATCATACCATGATTCTATTAGGATACGCTCTATTTTACTACCATGTATTCCATATAATCTACGGACAGGTTGTTTTCTGGCAGGAAGTTTCTGACAGTAGCACGTACCATCTTGGCATCAGGCTTGTCTTCGTAAACCTTTTCCACCATCTTGCGGGCCAGTTCAAAAGGCTTATCGCCTTTGTTGGCCTTGATGGTATCCACAGCTACGTCATAAACCGTGGTATAGCTGTAGCTGTAGGCGATATCGTCATTCTCGATGGACGGTCCCATGTCGAAGGCCACTTCCAAATCGGCTTCCATTTTCACGTCCCTGTCGAAGACCCTGGCGCTCCGAATCTTGGTGAAATTGTAGTCCTCAACGTGTTCATATACCGGTGCATAGTCCTCTTTTCTACGGCTTACCGTAGTGCTCACATACTTGACCAGACCGCCCGGCATTCCGATGCGGATAGGTGTGGATGGTTTTTTCACCTCGATCCGGACTTCCTTCAGGGCGTCTGAACTGGCTTCAAGGATCAGATCGGCTACGTGGCCAGATACGGCTTGAATCATATCCCGGTGCACATCAATTGCCTCTTCCTGGATGAAACGCTCCACTTCCGCTTCTGATACGGATGCATCAACTTTGGACAGATCTTCACCGAACAAGGTGATTTCCAGGACAAATTTTTGTCCCAGTTCCTTTTCCTGGATAGCGTGGCCATGGGTTGCAAAAATGGTGATGTTCTTGTACATTTTGTAGTTCATAATTAATTCTCCTTTTCTATTTGTTCTATCATCAACTCCGGTATACCGGTTATGCCGCGATTCAACTCAAACTCTATTTGTCCTGCGTATCAAACTTAGCTTTAACGTCCTCCACCCAATCCAGCACGTCCTCCTGGTTCACGTTAGTAAACCTTCCGTCCCGGTAGATGACCTTGCCATCGACGAGCACCATCTCCACGCTGCTCGTGTCCGAAGCGTAGACCAGTGAGTTCACCGGATTATAGACAGGCGCTGACTTTATGCACCGTGGGTTGTAGACAAAGAGATCAGCCCTTTTGCCTGCCTCAAAACTACCAGTCTTATCCGCAATACCCATACAGTGTGCACCACCTAAGGTAGCCATCTGCAGAACATCTGCCGCCTTGAAGGCCGTTGGGTCCTGGTTGGCCCCTTTCTGCAAGATAGCCGCCAGCTTGATAGCCTCCAGCATGTCCTGAGAATCGCTGGAGGCCGCTCCATCTGTTCCCAGACCGATAGTCACGCCGCGCCTTCTCAGTTCTTCCATGGGTGGTATGCCAGATCCCAGAATCAGGTTGCTCATGGGGTTGTAGGATACCTTGATTTTGTTCTTCTCAATCAGGTCCATATCCGTCTCGTCCAAGGTCACGCAGTGTACTGCGGTCAGCCATTCCTGAAGAAATCCGATACTCTCCAAATAGGGGAACATCCTCATGCCGAAACGGCGCATGCTATCCTGGTTGTCATCATCGGTCTCCGAAGCATGCAAGGCTACGGTAACCTTATGTTTATCTGCATAATCCCGGATAGTAGCGAAGCCTTCCTCGGAAATGGCCCAGAACACACTGCCTGCAATGCCGATATCCAATCGGTCCTTATCGTTGACATAGTCCCTTAGCCTATCCAGCTGTTCAACGACCTGGTCCGGTGTCTCTACCAATCGGTTGTGGTTCTCATCTTCCAGTTTTACATCAATGATTCCACGGCCCATGACCGCCCGAACACCCAAATCATCCAGTGCGTCGATGGCACCCAGGATTGAGTCCTTCTTCTCATTGGCGTACATGAAGTCCATGATGGATGTGCCACCTGACATCACCGTATCCATGGCGCCCAGCAAGGCTCCGTAGTAGCAGTCCTCCCGGGTCAGTTTTGGTGCATTAGGCCTAATTGAAGCCGCCAGCCAATCTATTAGTTTCAAATCCCGGCCCAATCCCTTGAACCAAGTCTGGAACAGATGGGTATGGGTATTGACTAAGCCTGGCATCACATACTTGCCCTTGAGGTTGATGATCTGCTTGGCCTGGACTTCCACGTTCCGATGCGGGTGCATGATCCTATCAATCTTTCCATCAGAAATCAGCATATCCCTTTTTTCGATGCGTCCGTCCTCATGAACCAGACTTCCTCCGCGTAACCATATATCTGCTTGTAACATGTCTATTCCTCCTTCTAACTGCATTTCACTTCTAATACTTGTACTTACTAAGATCTTCCTGGCTACTTACACCGTAGAAAACCTTTTGTCTGGTGAATATGAAGTTAGAATTATGGGTGCCAACTGTAAGGATTTTGGCATGAGGATGGTTGTCATGCTCAAAACCCCGGTTATATCCCGGTGTAATACCTCCCCCGGCATATACCATGGAGTAATTGATGAAATACTCATCCAGCATTTCCTGTTCCATTAGATGCCAGTTGTAACTGGGTGATTCCAGTAGCAAGCGCTCTAACCCAAGTTTCCGCAAAAGATAAAGCAGTACTCTGGAATCTGGGCGGTTCTCTTGCCCAGTCAGGATGACTGGTATGATACTTTGGTCCTGCAATGCCTCTTTGATTGACCTGATCTGTTCTTCATCGATTTCGTCTTTGTCCTGGTAAGGACCAAGAATGATGTGTTCCTTCTTCAGATTCCCGGAAATGTATTCTCCACCCTGCGGTGAAGTTGCTACGATTACCGGAAACTTCTCTTCCGGGTCCACATTGAAAATCAGATGGTCGAAAGGAATGTCCGTGGCATCAAAAGAAATCACGACGTTCAACGGATGAGCAGGTTTCCCCATCTCCTCGATTCTTTGAGCGGCCATTTCCCTGTCAAATACATGGCTAGTGGCAAATTTTTCACACTGCAATGTTCTCGCACCGACAATAACGCCATCAGCATAAGCTCTGAGAGCGTTCAAGAACCACCAGTCAGCCAAGGAACCGTCAGGGTCCAGATAATTCTCTTTTCCAATCAGTGACCCGTGCTGATTGTTGCTGTAGGACATCTTTCCGTCAGCGGACAACACGACTGAACAAAACGTATACGGCCGGTCATCCGGAGCAGGCGGGAACAATAGCTCCCCATACACCTCGTTCACCTTTTTCATGGCCCGGTCCGGGCTTTCAGACTGTATCGCTTCAAGGATTTCCTCGTTCTGGTAACAAACATTCAACTTAATTTGCTCCGTCTCAAAATCCATCATAAAAAGTTTTCCCATAATTTTGCCTCCTGAATCTAATAAACGATCTACGTAAATTCTACCATCGTAACTGCTTCCATCATTTAAAAAATATTCAGGCGCGTGATAAAGACTTTTTCTTTTTTTCTCATAGCTTCCTCGCACCACATGACACATGCGCCTAGGCGCCTGACCATGCAGCTTCACTCAAATTTCCAACTTGTCTGCGAGTGTACTCCGACAGTTAGAAAATATTCAGATATGCGATATACTCTTTCATTCTCTCGATCACAGAAGCCTCCACTTGTATGCTGCATGTAGCAAATAGCCCGTGGAACTGGTTCCACGCCTCAATTCTACACTAGCCTCTGGCTTTTGGCAAGAAAGCAAAACTAGCGCCTACCTCAATATGCGTACCGAATGTTACATTACGCAAAATAATCATAGTCCGCTTACTGACACAGCAATCTGATTGATGAAAATTACTGTTCTTTCCAGATTCCCATCGCTTAGAAGAGTCTGTAGTGTAGCAATTCCCCGGTTCAGCTCCTCCGGATAGTGGGCATCTGTCCCGGTCGTTATCATCGCCTTATTTCTATGACTGGCTTGTACCATCACCCTGGCCAAACTAGGTGCCAATATAACGTCTTTGGCATTGATTTCAACCGCAACATCTTTTTGGGAGGCCCTTTGGACCAAATCAATCAATCTTTCCTCAACAAGCGGTGTAAATTGTTTTTCAGTAACAGCCAAGCGTAGCGGGTGCGCCAATATTTGTATGCATCCATGTTCCAACAAGTCGAGTTGTGCATCGAAATATTTTAGCCATAAACTTTCCGGGGATATGTCCGGTTTATCCCTATAGGTATGAATATCCCAACCATCTAATTCATGCACGGCACCTATCACATAATCAAAAGGATACTCTGTGAGTCTCTGACGCAATCGTGGCATGATCTCAGGTAAGTAATCTAGCTCCACTCCACGCAAAACGTGCACATCATCCTCTTGGAGAGACTGTAAGATCTGAAAGTATTCCTCTATTTCATAGACTCTTCCTTCCAGGAAAAAGTCTCCCATTAGTGCCCGGGTTTCCTGCAACTGGTATACGTGCTCACTGATCCCTATATACTTCAAGTGGTTTTCACGGGCAGTCAAATGCATCTCTTTCCAAGGGGTTCGGCATATATGTGTATGTAGATCTGTAATTATACCCATAGGCTGCTCTCCCAAACACTTCAACATCCTCATTATCAAGTTATGTGCACAATCCGCAGCGATAATTCAATGATCTGAGGTCTCACGTAGTATCGTAGACACTTCACTTACATATTAAAAAGTATGCAACACCGTTAAACCCCTGTCTCTCATACCACGCGGACCCTCTCTACTCAATATCCTTATAATGATCTTTAAACCACAAATCCTCTTTTTTCAACTCAACGCCCTCATCCTTAAGTGCTTGTTTCCCTGCCTTTAAGATCAGTGCGGCTTCAGCTACTCTTCTACCAAGTCCAGTAACTTTTTGCATGCCGACTAAGTCTTCTTTGGCACCTAGTTCCTTTTTATCTTGAGACCATACAGCTGCTCCGCAATAATTACCGCCCGGACCGCCAGTAGTTAAAATCTCGTATGTCAAAAAAACATTTCTCAAAGTCAAAAGTGTCATTTCCTGACCCCCATGACGTGTACCGCCAGTAGCAATTGCCCCACCAACACGATTTGCGAAGTGGCCGGGGTATACCAAATAGGTCGGTCGCAACCGGCTGCAAAAATCTTGTATTAAAGGAGTAGAATTCATTTGGTAGACAGGGCTTCCAAGGATATAACCGTCTGCTTCCAGAAACTTCTCTTGAATTTCTTGAAAATCATCTTTGATGACACATAAGGTACCATCCTTGATGCATTTATTACAATGAATACAGTGCATGATTTTCTTCCCTTGAAGTGACACGAATTCTGTTTCTACACCGGGAACCGATTCAGATGACTTCAAAGCTTCTTTTACGCAATATTCTGTAGCACCACCCTTGCGATGGCTTCCGCAAATACCTAGGATCTTAGCTTTTGTCATTATTCTTACCCTCCTTCTTTTCATACTTTCTGCAACAAAGTCAGTAACCATGTTCATACCCATTATACAATATTTTGAGCATCTTCAGTTCTTCTAGACTTGATACTAAGAACATCTGACATATCCTAATGCTAACATTGATGTGATGAAGCTCTTCTTTAGCCATCTTCACAAAGCTACAGCATGAAAATGCTTCATTTCCATGGATTAGGGTGTTTGTAGTGGTTTCAGCAAATCTGTTTAATAGATTAAACGCTTCTCGTATTGTTCCATCAGAATCACCCCAGAAACTACTTACTCACTTTGAGCATATTTTGTTGCAAGATCCAGCTCCCTAAAAGTTGATATAAATCAAAACAAGAGCTAAGAAAGCAACCCTTTCTTAGCTCTTGTTATTTATTATACTATTCAGTAATTCTACTCTTTCTCTAAACCTTTCTCCGTCGCTTCTACAATCTTTTGGTAGCCGGTACATCTGCATAAATGGCCAGATAATGCTTTTCTCACTTCATCTCTGGTGTAGCTCTTATTCGTCTCCTTCAGCTCAGTCGCAGAAACCAGAAATCCCGGAATGCAAAATCCGCATTGGACCGCACCTTCTTCTACGAAGGCTTCTTGCATGGCATTAAGTTCACCATCCTGTTCGAAACCTTCCACCGTCCTGATCTCTTTGCCATCTGCCCATGTAGCCAAGTAGATACAGGAATCAATGGCCACACCATCGATAAGTACCGCACAGGCACCACATTCTCCTACGCCACATCCATGTTTGACAGAAGTCATATACAGTTTGTCGCGTAAGACCTCTAGCAGAGATTCTCGTTCATCGATTTCCACAGATCTTTCTACACCATTTAAGGTGATATTGATTTGCTTAAGCATCTTGCCCACCTCTCAGTCCTGCCAATTCTTCAATCGCCTTTCTGGCCAGTTCCTTGATCAATTGCTGTCTGAAAGCTTTTGATCCCCTCCAGGAATCCCTCGGCATTACATCCTCCAAGGCTTTTTCTCCTATTGCTTTGGCATTTTCTTCAGTAGCTTTTTTACCAACAGCAAACGCTTCCGCTACAGGGCATCTTACCGGCGTAGGTGCCGCCACCCCATAACCCAATCTGAAATCAGTTATTACTCCCCCTTTTTGCTTCAGCATAACTGAGCAGCCGATCGTCGCGATATCCATCGCCCTTCTTTGACTGAATTTGATGTATTTTCCGGTGAAACCTTCGTAATCTTCTTTCATAATGATGATGTCGGTCAGTAGTTCCCCCGCTCTAAGATCCACTTTGCCAGGTCCCATGTAAAAGTCGCTGATGGGCATAATTCTTTCACCATCGATGCTTGAGAGCTTCAGGTTCGCATTCAAGCAAACCAACATAGATCCACTATCCGCCGATGTCACTCCGTTGCAGACATTACCTCCGATTGTTGCAATGTTTCTCAGCTGCGGGCCACCCATGGTGCCTCCAGCTTTGCCCAGATAGTCTACATTCTCTTTTATAATTTCATCTTCTTCCAATTGGGTGAAGCATACCAACGACCCGATATGAATATCTCCGTTGGCATCCTTGCATATCCCTTTCAAGTCATCTATCTTATGGATGCCGACCAGGCTGCTACCCGCCAGTTTCCCTTCCCTGACCTTAATAAGCACATCGGTTCCACCTGCGATGACCATACTACTCGGATCTTCCTTAAGATATGTCATCGCGTCTTTTACGCTTAACGCTTCTCTGTAGTTGCTGATATCAAACATATATTCCTCCCTATATTAAACCTGCATCTTTGAAATTCTCGAACAGACATTGTGGATTCATGGGCAAGCTATTCACTTTCACACCTGTGGCATTAAGAATCGCATTTCGAATCGCGGGCGCTGTCGGTACGGTTGTCGGTTCACTCAGACCTTTAGCCCCAAAGGGTCCGGTTTCAGAATAAGTCTCAACGAAATCCGCACCCAAATCAGGATGATCCAAGGTAGTAGGCAGTTTGTAGTCCAGCAGATTATCATTCAGAGGGAGACCGTCCTTATTGAACAACATGGTTTCCATCAAGGCATATCCGATACCCATGCTTATACCACCATGGACCTGACCTTCTGCCGTATCAGGATTGATCACCGTGCCACAGTCGTGAATATTGAATATATCCAGAATATCCACTTTGCCAGTGGTGATATCTACTTCTACTTCAGTGAAACACACACCGGTATTGATGGAGTTGCTCTTGACCTGATTGCTAACGCTGCAGGTAATCACTTCTCCTGATTCTTCGTTATAGTAGGTGTTTAGCGCAAGATCCGCCAGAGACATCAGCTGTCGCTTACTTGCCTTATCGATCACATAGTCATCAGCGACATCCAGCTTCTCTGATCCGACATCCAAGAGATTCGCGGCTTTTTCAAGGATCTTCCCATAAATAATTTCTGCTGCTTTTACTACAGCTTGGCCGGTAATATACGTCTGCCTGGTGCCATAAGCACCGGTATCAAATGGAGAGTAATCCGTATCCGTCAGCGAATTGATGTGAACATTGTCATAGGATACCCCAGTCGTCTCAGCTGCCATCTGGCAAAATACCGTATCCGATCCTTGGCCGATCTCCACCGCCCCGAGATGCATGTAAAGGTGTCCATCCTGGTTCATCGTGATATTGGCTCCTGCCAATTCCGGATAATACGGCCACGTACCGGAATCAAAGGTAAAGCAAGCCATACCGACACCCTTTCTCTTTTCACCTATCTGTCCTTGGTAGGCTTTCTGCTTCTCATTCCATGAGATTCGTTCCTTGCCTCTTTCAATTGCTTCCTTCAATCCCTTTATGGAATAATCGACTCCCGTAAATTCGTTATTGAGATCGTCTTCAGTCATATTGATATCTCTTAATGCGGCTGGGTCCAATTGCAGCATCCCTGCGATGCTATCCAAATGTGATTCGACGGCAAATGAAATCTGCGGTACGCCATAAGCACGCATGGCTCCGGCTACAGGAAGGTTGGTATAGGTTGTAATCTGCTCAGATTTAAAATTCTTAATGCTCATGTAGGTCTGCATGAAGTTACCAGCCATCGTCTCTGTAATGGCATGTCCATGGGCTGCATATCCGCCTCCATTAGAAACGATTACCGCTTTCTGCGCCAAGATCTCACCGTCCTTATTGAAGCCGCTCTTCAAGCTAATCTTGACAGCATGTCTCGTTCTGGTGGCTACCATCTGTTCTTCCCTGGAGTATTCTATCAGGACCGGTTTTCCACCAACCGCGAGACTCAGAGCAACGACCTGAGGTTCTACGACTACATCTTGCTTATTGCCGAAACCGCCTCCTACATATGGCTTAATGATCCGAAACTTACTGTAAGGAAGTTCAAATGCCTGCGATAGGATCCTCCTTACGATATGTGGAATCTGAGTGGCGGATACCACTACAATTCGCTGCTCAGCATCTTGGTAGGCGTAAGCAATCTGGTTTTCCAAGTGACAATGCTTGACTGGTGATATATCATAGTCTTCCTCCAGCACATAGTCAGCTGATTCAAAAATCGGTTCCACATCTGAACCCAATTCATACTCATCTTCTTTTACGATGTTTTTTGACCCGTCATGGATTTCTTTCGCACCCTCTTGTAGAGCTTCCTCCGATTCGAGGTATACCGGTAACTTTTCATACTCCACTTCTACCAGCTCAGCCGCTTTTCTTGCTGTATACGAATCTACAGCGACCACTCCCGCGATCTCATCGCCAAAATGCCGCACATGATTGGTGAACACCGTCTTGTCGGCGATATCCCTCTTTTCCACAATTACGCTATGCGGATGCCCGCACGTAGGGAATTTAATCGCTTTCAAATCATCATAAGTTACCACCTTGATAACGCCAGGAAGCTGCTCTGCTTTACTGGTGTCAATTGATTTCACATAGCCATGGGCTACCTTGCTTCTTACCAAAGCACCATACAGCATCTCCCGTTCAGTTCGATCCGCAGTATACCGTGCTCTTCCTGTTACCTTGGCAACAATATCTTTTCGAATTACTCTCTGATTTACACACTTAAAACTCATTTACTCCTCCTTCTTAAAATGTAGTATCTAAGACCTTCTATGGTAGTCTTTACGTTAATATCTATTCTTTATTTATGAGAAGTACCCTGTGTAATAAACGAAATATGAGAGCAGTGCTATTGCGATTTTCGCAATGGGTATGAATAAGATAAAAGAACGATTGATTTAAAACAAAAAACACCCGGGAAATCACGGATTCGTGATTTCCCGGGTGTCAATGATACATGTATTATTATCTTTTTCCCTCCATGTATCTATAAATAGAAATTGCCATTTCTATATTCAGTCGTTCCTGATAATCGGACAGATCAATCCCCAGAAGACCTTCAGCCTGCTTAATCCGATACTTAACCGTATTTGAGTGTATGAAAAGCCTCTTCGAGGCATCCGTATAGTTCCACAATGAGATGACATATTGTTCCATGGTGGTGAACAACTCCATGTTTTTTTCCTCATCGCATTCCAATAGTGGGGATATATATTTTTCCTGTAATGTGCTGATGATCTGCTCTGCAATTCGTGTGTCCAATACACTGAGCACACCCAGATCTTCATAGAAGCCTACATTAGCTTTCCCCCTATTTTGCACCCAGAACAAGGTTCGTTTGGCGTTCTCATAGCTTGCCTTCATTGATTCGGCATCAACCAGATTTCCAGCTGCAATCGCTATATTGGTTGCTGAAATCAACTCGCCCAATCTCGCTTCAATCTCCTCAAGTATAGTTGCCAATTCAGCAATATCGGCCTCCAGGAACAGTACTAAGACCAGCTGGTCCTCAATGCTTCCCAAAAGCAACTTCCTTTCCCCATACCCGTATTGATCCAGAATCATATGAATCAAAGAATAGCTTTGCTGGAAAAGAGCTTCTTCCAATTTTACCGAAAAAAGGATGCAGCGTAAGTTGATATCATAAAATAGTTTGGTTTTGCCTATCAATAGCGCTTCAATATCTTTCTGGTTCTCAGCTATGAATTCATACTCCTTCTTTTTGAACTCCAGCCGGAGTGCCTTATAGGCCAAATAGTAGAAGCGGTAATTTAATTCATCATACTCATGTTGGTCCACAAACATCCAAAAAGCCTTGGTTATTTCAAAGCCGTCGTGCTCATGGAAACCAATCCAATAGTATTCTACACCCCCAATATTCACTTGATACTTGTAAAAGCGGTCCACTATCTCAATCTTACCCAGCTGGAGCGAAGTCATATTCCACTCATTGTATGCATCAAGTACTTCTATGATCTTAATATTGTTCCTGGCGTATTCGTTACCGAAATAACGAATATATATCTTATTGCCACTGATTTCTTGGAGCCGGTTTCCAATGCAATTGAACTTGTTCTCTTCATGGCACTTAAGGAAAATCTCCTGAATTTCATCTCTAGGGATAAAACTTTTGTAGAATTTCATATAAACATTTTCAGACAAGTATTTTATGATTTTTTCCATCGTCTGGTAATCGTCAAGTGCTAGTACAGGCAATCCCAACTCATCGGCTATCGTAATTAAATCATCTGGAAATCCCTCAGGAAATTCATATTTGTATATGCCTACGCAGGCAACACCGAGCATCTTCAGGTTTCTTAAAAGTTCAGTACGCTTTTCTCTGGTTTCAAAGAATTCCGACCAGCCTGAAACAAGTGAGAAACCGTTTTTCTTCTGGAAGCGCTGATAGTCAAAGTATGACTCAAGAATAGAAATCTCGGTTATGACACCATCAATGCCTGTTTTTCCTGCGATGATTTCATTATCCTTAAAATAATTCGCGCGTTTCAATTCCTTAACAGGTATCTTCATGCTTATCCTCCATTGACACTCCCCATGGTTAAATCCAGAGGATTCTCAGGTGATGAAAGGCAAGATCCGTTTCCGTTATGCCAGTATGACCCTGAGTTAAGGGCTATGCCATTAGCCCGTTCTAAGCCAGTGCATATAGCAGCTTAGGCTGGCAGACTTTTACCATCCGCCACAGGTGCATTAATTATGTTCTTTGCACCGAGTATATCTCTATGAGTTACGAATCCACAGGAGCATTTATATTTTCTATCTCTTGCATGATTGCGGGTATTGCATACAGGGCAGGTTTGGCTGGTGTATTTTGGGTCGACATATTCAACTGTTATCCCATCCAGTTTTGCTTTGTATTCAATGTATTGTGCCAATCGATAGAAGCTCCATGTGTGCAGATTTTTTTCGTTTTTACGGCTTGTTCTTGCCGTCTGGCGAATACCAGATAGTTTTTCAAGTCGGATCATCGAAGCATTGTTAGCTTTAGCAAAATCAATGATTTGTCGACTGACCTTGTGATTAGAGTCGCGCATCCACCGTTGCTCTTTGTTGTTGGTTTTTTTGACAGCACGCAGCTTCTTTGCTTTGCCAAGTTTCTTTCGCGTGGAACGAAATCTACGCTTAACGAATTTATTCTGACGCCCATTGCCGAAAAACTTGACCTTGCCTCCCTCTGTAGCAGCTACTGCAGGCACCTTGAGACCAAGATCGACTCCGACAACTTGTTTACCGATTGGTTGCGCTTCTTCAATGGTCACAGCTATCTGAGCAATATATTTTCCGGACTTTTTGGTTATCCTTAATGTGCCTAGCTTATTCTCCAGAAGACCGGCTTGATAATCAGATATCATTGCCTTTAGGAGCAGTCGTCTAGATTTGTTGTTATTCCAGATAGGAAACGAGACATGACCGGACTGGATGGCGAAGTTCTGGTTGTTCCATATGGCTACGGGCTTTTTTAGCACAGGCACTTTGACTTCTTTTTGCTTGGAGATATCTTTCTTCGCATTATCCCGAAGACATTTAGAGTATTTCCTGAAAACGCTCTTTGCCTCTTGTGCCGCTTGGTTCTTCAAAGCACTGGGAAGTTCGGCTTTAATATTCTTGGATGTAGGCTTCAAGGCGGTATCTGCCAGATATTCGCTAACAATTCCGTTCACTGTATGGATGTACTCCTGCATTGTCACATCAAGCAGGAGTGCCTGATGTGACGTTGGCAACAGTTTGATTTGTGCGGTTATTTGCATGATTTCACCCCCTTTGAGAAGTTTTTTGATTCTCAATATATTGCTTGATCACTGACATTGGTGCGCCACCTACAGTTGAAACAAAATAAGAATTAGACCATAGCGTTGGAAGCTTAGTCGTTAGCGGCGGAAACTCCTTACGGAGTATTCTGGATGTTTTGCCTTTAATGCTTTTTACCAGTCTATGAATGCCAAACTGCGGATCTATTTCTACTAGCAAATGCACATGATCTGGCATAATTTCCAGTTCACTCAGGTCCGCTTGGAGCTCTTCGCAAGTCAATTGAATTCATTCTTTAAGGCGACTTTCAACTTCGCCCACTAAAATCTTTCGGCGGTATTGGGGACACCAAACTACATGATATTTGCATGAATATACTACATTGCTATTTGACTTATATTTTGTACTCATATTGATATTATACCTTGTGGACTATTTAATACAAGTTGACATGCAAAAGTTTAACACCTTATATCCCCATAGCTGAAGCTAGGGGCTTTACGGTGCATTTTGGTAATTCAACCAGCCACATTTCTAATAATGTAATCTTTCTTTTCATCGCAGTTATCTCTACTATCTGCAACAATCCAGCATACTAGAATTATAACACCTATATGCTTCTGATTATTACTCAATTCGACGTTCATCAGCGTATGCACCACTACCGACCTGTCTATGATTCATTCATTCCTGGATAATGGGTTTGCCAAATCCCTCAATCAGCAAATATTCCAATATGTTGTTTTGTATTATGAATTGGTTTTCTTTATCTACAATTTCACTCTCGTAAGGATAATCCCAACCTTTTCTCTCAACAGACAATTCCGGTCTGTTCTGGCGAAGATCGACCGAAATGAGCATTACATGGTCATCTTCAACGTATTCTATGCAAAATGAGTTCAAGAATCGAATTCTGTGGTTCTTCGTTTCTGGTTTGCTAAAATTCCTTTTCACAATTACATTTCTCCTATGTTAAGTCGCATTCACAATTCCCGGAATACTTCTGGGTAATCTAAAGGGGAAGAGGCTTTTGCACCTCTTCCCCTTCATTTTTTCTATGAAGCTGATCCTACCCAACATGGACCCATCAAATAGAACCATTATTCTCCACCTGCACAACTTATTTCTTTATCTTGCTATTCTATGCAGCATCATCAGTTATCAGGTCGGCATAAGCCTGTTTGCTAACTGCGATTTTAGCAATCACATAGTAGATCAGTCCTGAGAGGAACATACTTGGCACTACTGCGCCTATCAGGTTCGCACCAAATCCGATGCTCTTCAAATACAGATATGTTGCTGCACCCAGTCCCCAGGATGCAATCGCATACCAGTTGACACCATTGCCATACCAGTAAGGTCCATTTTTCTTGCCAATAAGTTCAATCCTGTAATCGCCTTTTCTAATGATGTAGTAGTCGACAATCAAGATAGCGGCAAGCGTGGGCAAGGTAGCGCCCAAATAACCCAAGAATACTTCGAAGGAATGATAGAAACTTCCCACGCCGATTGGAACCAAACCAACCAATATGGTTAGAACACCAGTTAAATTCAATGCTGGTTTCAACTGCAATTTGGGGAACATGTTCATGATTGAATATGCGCCTACGTAGATGTTAATCAGGTTTGTGGAAACAACCGAGAACAAGATTACGCCAAATGCTACCCATCCTAAACCAAGACCTGCAGCTAAGCTGGAGGGATCACTCATGTTAGGATCGAATACTCCAGTGTTCATGGCTACTGCGATGGTTCCGATAGTACCTACCAGAACGAACCACCAAAGAGCAACCGTCAGACCCAAACCAGGAGCCAAGGTAGACGTTGAACTTTTCTTTGCATATCTTGTGAATTCACAAGCGCTCAGAACCCAACCCAAGGAATACGCCATCAGTGCATCAACAGCCAATCCGAATGGAAGGAAAGCTTCCGCTTGTGGTACCCATGCGATAATATCCTGGATGTTATAGGTTTGGAGAACCGCATAGGTTATCCAACCACTCATGACGATGAGCAGTACGGCTAGTATCTTCTCCCCTACGGCAATAGAACGGGAGCCTGATACGGAAACAAACGCCATGGACAAAATCCCGCACAGCAGAACACCGAAAACCATAATACCGGTGCTACCGGGTTCACCATAGACCGGTGTACCGAAGAGTGATGCGAAAATGTAACTCATGGTAATGGCACCCAAGAAATTACCTACCGCACTCCAACCTATACCCGATAAACCATTGATTGCTCCAGCAACCTTACTTCCATTGATGCCCAGTGGAACCCTGGAAATTCCAATCGTAGTAGTACCAACTTTAAAGCCCATAAATGCGATAAGTGCAATTATAACTGAAGAAACCGGTGCAACGATTAAATTTACTTTTATTGCAACTGAAAAACCTGCAGCTGCGATAACTCCACCAATCCACCATGATGCCGGATGGCAGTTCGCGCCCATCCAGACAGCAGCCATATCCCAAAAACTATAATGCCTATCTTGCTCTGGGACCGCTTCCTCAATTCCATAATCTGTTTTATGTTCTGACATAAAACCCTCCTATTCATTGAATCAATTGTACAACCCTGGTCCGGTACCTGAATTGTCACGACAAAGAATCCTGGTAATTACCCTTACATGACTCTTGGTATCTATTATTCAATAAATGCGTCAATTTTCATTTGTAAAAAGCGAAATTTCACTCAAGTATTTTTCACAAATCGAAATCGCTTCAATCGAGGCATCGGCACACATGTAAAATTATGCGCAATGCTTACCGAGAATGAATCAGGCATTGAGGCAGTTCCAATGCGGTTCGCACACAGCTTGCTACTTGCGCCAGCGCTAGATAATCCAATGAATCCTGTATGTTATGCTACAAGTATGACTAAATAAGGAACGTGGGGATTTGATATGAATGCTTTAACTATATGTATGAGTGCTTTCATCATTTTAGAGCTTATGAACGTTAGCATGCTGTATTTTAATCCTGGCTCACAGCTTGGCTACGCATCGGAGTGTTTAACGCCTGGGAAAAATCAAAAGAACATGAAGAAATCCACAATCTAATCAAATACCTTATTTATTGGGTCGCTGGATCAAAGCTCATTTTCATCGCCTTGCTGTTGGTCATAATTATTACCGGTAGCTGGCGGACACAATTATATAGCGTGGTTGTATTGATACTTTCCATTCTTACATTCTTCTGGAGATTATTCCCATTAATGAGAAGCATGGATCGTGACAATCAGATTACACCTAACGGATACTCAAAAACGATAGGCATTATGATCGCTACATTCATTTTTGCATTTGTCGTAGGACTGCTTGTTGCATTGATTTGATCAATGGCGATTTTAACATCGGCCAAACGTAATTGGAGGCGTTTATGAAAGCAATCGTATGGGGACAATACGGGCCACCGGAAGTGCTCCGACTGGAAGACGTAGATAAACCCATTTCCAAAGACAACGAGGTCCTGATCCGCATTCATTCTGCGGGTATATCAGCAGGAGACTGCGAAACACGCTCCTTATCGTTTGGTCTATTGTTTCGCATTATATTCCGTATTATCTTCGGTTTATCCAAGCCAAGAAATATCATTCTTGGGCAAGAATTCTCCGGTATCATAGAATCCATCGGTAAAGATGTTACCCTATATAAAACCGGGGATAAAGTTTTTGGTACAACGGGGCTTCACTTCGGTGCGTATGCAGAATATATCTGTGTACCAGAACAAAGCAATGATGCTGTCCTGTCAACCAGTCCCAAGAACCTGACGTTGGAAGAAGCGGTCTGCATGCCGCTTGGCGGTTTGGAGGCTCTTCACTTCATAAGGAAGAGCCATCTGATAAGCGGGCAGCACATTCTGATCAATGGCGCAGGTGGCAGCATCGGTACGGCCGCCATTCAATTGGCGAAGCAGGCAGGGGCCATCGTCACGGCTGTCGACTCCACTGAAAAATTAAATCTGCTCCGGGAAGTCGGAGCCGATCATGTAATCGATTATACCCAGGAAGATTTCACTCAGAATTCTCAGCAATACGACGTGATCTTTGATGTGGTCGGCAAAACAAAGTTTAAAGATGCACTTAGCTCCATTCGCCCTCATGGTAATTATGTAATTGCCAATCCGAAATTCTTGTTAATGGTGCAGGTTCTGCTTGCTAATATGGCAACGAACAAGAAGGTATACACCGGTGCATCTGCTGCCAGGAGCGAAGACCTAGCCTATATAAAAGATATGGCCGAAGCTGGCCAGCTCGCTTCCTACATTGATAAAAAATATGCTATGGAGGATATAGTTGCCGCACATAAATACATAGAGGCCGGGCATAAAAAAGGAAACTTGATACTAAAAATAATGAAGTAAATGCATTTCCATATATCAAAGCACTCCAGAAATTTCTCCGGAGTGCTATTTTCATTCATTTCGAGAAAATTCAATGGTTAGCAGTAGTCATGATACGGTTCACCGTATCACTCCAAACGGTAAAAATACCTGTATCTCTTGAATATACTATTCTTCACTATCAGCAATAGCCTTCTATAGAAGTTTCTGCCCTCGATGGAATAGTTCCTATGGAACGCATTCTCATCTGGCATCTTGTCAAGATACGGACCGTCCCAGGCATCTTCACTCCTTGGATCATTCACAAGTGCAACCATCTCCCCTGGATAGACCCCTATATCCGCATTGTAAAGCAGGGATCCAGTCCAAATGGCCTCCACATCATTCACGGTCGTCGATACTTTATCTTGAAGAAATGCAAGCGCTGTCCAATACGGGAGGGTTGCTATAAAGATGGGAAAAAAGCAAGAGCTACTCAGTTACTATCAAATCAGATAATTTCAAAGAAAAGATGGAATTTCAGGACAGTGAGTATTGCAAAAAACGCTCCAAAGAGCGATACAAGATTGAAGTAAACAACAGTGAGATAAAACACGGCACGGATATGATGTAGTATCATCTTCAGGTCTGGTTGGCATGGAATTACAGGGGGGCGGTGACGCTCTTCGTAACGAATGTCAAATGGATTTTGAAGTTGATGTATAATGGATGCGTAGATCCAGGAGCAACCATGCAAATAACTACAAGACATAAAAAACACCTGATTTTTCTCATTTTCAGAGATAAAAACAGGTGCTTTTACTCATTTCAAGATATTTCCGCTATCTGATTTGAAAACTACAGATTTTTTCAGTGGCCTCGCTATTAACTGGTGTTCTTGAAAACTTGCTGGTTTTAATAAACGACAAAGAAACGACTGTCACAAAATGAATAAAAACCTCATTTTGTAACAGCTCCATCTCTTACTGTCTATTTCTTAATTTAAAACTATTAAGCACTCTTGCTATGCTGACA
>DAOUPV010000019.1 GCA_030625965.1 Clostridia bacterium | reverse complement strand
GAAAGTTTTAAAAATATTCCAATTCAGCCTAAAGAATCAGGCATATCTGACGAAATAATCAATAGGTGCAGTAGACGACATTGGATGAGGTGAAATGATGGAAGCATTGAATGGCAGATTTTTCGAACAGTACAGGCAGTTAGTATTGGCAGAAACGGGGATATCCACCGGTGACAACAAAAAGGAGATATTCCGTCTCAAAATCAGGAAATCCATGAATGAGGCCAGCATGGATACATACGACCAGTATCTTAAAACCCTTACCAACAGGGATAAGGATGATCAGTTTTACGGCTTCATCAACAATATAACTACCAATACAACGGAGTTTTTTCGGGAATCAGACCACATCGGATATCTGGAGAAAAATATGGCTGATATTTTGGAACGGAATCCAGATATACTCAGGGACCGGGAGTTACGCCTATGGAGCGCGGGCTGTTCTTCGGGACAAGAAGCGCTAAGCTTGTCCATGATGCTTAAGGAGGTATTGCCGCCCGATGTGCGGGTGCGGATACTGGCAACGGACATAAATACCAAGGTGCTACGCCAGGCCAGTGATGGAGTATATAACAACCGGGAGTGTGAAAGTATCCCGGCCTACTACAAACGGGCCTACTTCACTAAAAGTAGTGGGGGCATGCAAGTACGTGAAGACATTTTGAAGCGTGTGAGCTACCGTTTCTTCAACCTGATGGAGGATTTTAACTTCAAGAAGAAGTTCCACATCATCTTTTGCCGCAATGTGATGATTTATTTTGGAGGAGATACCCAGCAGCAGCTTGTACAGAAGTTTCATGACAGTTTACAACCGGGTGGGCTATTGTTCATTGGCCATTCCGAAAGCTTGATCTATCGCGAGCACAACTTTGAACATTTGGGGGCTTCTGTCTATCGCAAGCCCAAGAGATGAACTGAGGCATGAATATGAATGAAATGTTAATGATTTACATCGAGGACCTTAAGGACAACAATCTAGCGCTCAACGAAGCTTTGTTGTCACCGAAATCCCAAACCAAAGTTGCGGAACGCGTCAACCATGTTTTTCGCGTGGCCCATACCATCAAAGGGAATTCCGCAACCATGGAGTTTCACAACATCGAGAAGATCATGCATCGAATGGAAGACATCCTTTATGAGGTTCGTGAAGGGAATCGAAACCTGACGGATGAGATTGAACGTGCATTGTTCCGTTGCCATGATTTCCTAGAAGATTGTGCAGAAATCTTGCAACGGGACGGCCATGATCAGAATGTGCAGATCGAAGAACTTCTGGCGGTCATTGATTGTCTGGAAGCAGGAGAAGATGGCGCAGAACCGCTGATTGGTGGAAGTGCAGCACTTGTTGGGGATATGGAAGCCTTCCTGGGCTCACTGGATGCTGAGTTGCGTGAGCTGATTGCCACCAATGCCAGACGGGGATTGGTTCCTTACGCAGTGCATATACAGATCGATGAGCGTAGTGAGATGCCCTGGATGCGAGCCTATCTGGCCTACCAGAAGGTGGAGGACTACGGCACGCTGATTCATTCGGTGCCCGAGAGGTGTTCAGAGGCAGATCTGTTGGGTAGTGACCAGCCGGCTGCATACGAGCTGTATCTGTTGGTGCTACTTCCGGGCGACATCGGGGAACTGGTAAAGGAGATTGAGAGCGGTATCGATATCCAGGCCGTACAGTATCAGAAGTTGCAGGATAAATGGCTGGAATTGCCGTCGACCGAGGTGGCTAAGCCACCGGTGGAGGAAAATTCCGAACCAAAACCTGGACGAAAAACCGCAAAGGGCGAGGTAATCAGGATACCGGCGGACAAAATCGACAAGCTGATCGACATGCTGGGAGAATTGACCATTCTGCATGCCCAATTGGAACAGAACCTGGGTGCTGGCGAGCTGGGAAACGAAGGTGAGAACACCTTGCAGCGTACGGGAAAGATTGTGCGGGAGATACAGCGCATGTCCTTATCTCTACGCATGGTGGACATCAAGTCGATTCTGCACCGGCTGACCCGGATCGTTCGGGATACCTCGCTGGAACTTGGTAAAGAAATTCAGGTATCGCTTGAGGGTGAAGCAACAGAAATCGACAAGAGCGTGGCCGACAAGATCTTTGATCCTCTGATGCATGTAGTCAGAAATGCGGTATCTCATGGTATAGAGGATGCGGAAAGCAGACGAGAACAGGGCAAACCGGTTGCGGGGAACATCGGTATCCGGGCCTACAATAAGAGAGATCATGTGTACATCGAAGTGAGTGATGACGGACGGGGACTGGACGCAGATTTAATCATGAAAAAGGCGATGGAATTGAACATCGCCCAGCCGGATCAGCAGTATAGCGAAGCGGAAATCCACAAATTCATCTTCGCCCCTGGTTTTTCCACCCAAAAGGAAGTCAACAAGATTTCTGGGCGCGGTGTGGGCATGAATGTGGTCGAGGATGAGATCGGAAAGATGCGGGGCAAGGTGGACATACAGAGTGAAAAGGGACAAGGATCCACCTTTATCATCAAGATTCCTATGAATCTGTCCATCCTGAACGGTATTATCGTAGAAATCAATGAAGAACGCTATATCGTTCCCACAGTGGTCATTAATGAGATCCTGATTCCTGAAAAGGAACAGTGGGTACGGGTCAACAATCGGGTGGCCGGTGTGCACATCCGGGACAAGGTAGTACCGGTCATCGATTCCCATCAGATGCTTGGTTATGGGAAGGGCCAGCCTATTGATAGCTTTGACTGTCTGGTGCTCCTGGAGCAGGACGGACGTCTGCTGGGTCTTCCGGTCGATGGCGTTACCGGACGCCAGGAGATCGTTTCTAAGAAGCTGGGCAGCCAGTTCGAGGGTTTGTCTTATGCAGCTGGGGCTTCGATACTGGGCGACGGAAAAGTTTCGGTCATTCTGGATGTGGATGCATTATTCTCAATGCAAAACGACAATGCTGGCAGCCTGTCGGGGCAGGCGGATTTGATATGAGCCAACCCATTAAAGTTCTGATTGTCGATGATTCCGCATTGGTTCGCAAGGTCATCAGCCAGCAGCTGGAAAAGTTTGAAGATATCACAGTAGTCGGCAAGGCCAAGGAGCCCTATACGGCTCGCGATATGATTACTACCCTGCATCCAGACGTGATCCTGCTGGATATCGAGATGCCGCGAATGGATGGCATCACATTCCTGCAAAAACTGATGCAGCACTATCCATGCAGGGTAATCATCGTGAGTTCCCTGGCAGAGAAGGGCGGTGATGTAGCTCTGAAGGCCCTGGAATCCGGAGCACTCGATGTGATCGAGAAACCTGGATATTCTTTATCCATCAGCCAGATGGGAAATCAACTGGCCAAAACTATCCGGGCGGTAGCCAAGATACCGATTCGCAAACTGGGTGGACGGGAACAAAGTGCTCCGGTGAAACCACCGGAATCCGGTTCGCTGAAGCACAGAAAGAACACCGTAGTGGCTATCGGTGCTTCCACCGGCGGGGTGGAAGCGATTACCGAGGTATTACGCTATATGCCGCCGGATGCACCACCCATGGTCATTGTGCAGCATATGCCCAAGCAGTTCACCGCATCCTTCGCCAAACGCCTAGACAGCCTGTGTGCCATCCAGGTCAAGGAGGCCGAGGAGATGGAAATCCTGACCCCGGGCAAGGCTATGATCGCGCCGGGTGACATGCATATCACCATCCGCAAGCGGGCTGGCGTCTATTACGTGAAGTATGCAGACACTGAACCGGTGCATTACCAGAAGCCGGCTGTGGACGTACTGTTCGACTCGGTAGCCAAAGAGGCCAAGGATAAAAGCATAGGCGTGCTGCTTACCGGTATGGGACGTGATGGTGCCAATGGACTTCTTAGTATGAAGATGCAAGGAGCCTACACCATAGCGCAGGACGAGGAAAGCTCCACAGTCTTCGGGATGCCCAACGAGGCCATTCAGATTGGAGCTGCCGAAGCGGTTCTTCCTTTGCGGAATATCTGTCAGCATGTGTTGCAATACTTGGAAAGATAAGTCATAAGGAGGTGTCAGTATGATCAGTAGGAACGAGCAATACCTTTCTTTCATACTTCAGGATGAGTTGTATGCCATAGAATTGTCCAGTGTCAAGGAACTTATTCGCATACCGGACGTATCCCGCATCCCAGGGATGTCGGATTATGTGAAAGGAGTAATCAATCTGAGGGGTAAGATTATCCCGGTCATCGATCTGCGTCTTAGGTTCGGATTGGCTGAACAGGCATACAATGACCGGACCAGCGTGATCGTTGTGGAGATTCCAAAGGACGATGAGATGCAACTGTGTGGTTTTGTTGCCGATACGGCTAAGGAAGTGCTGAAGATCAGTTCAGTGAATATATCTCCGCCGGACTGCCTACAACTAGACGGTATTGAATATCTAAAAGGCATTGGCAACGTGGACGGTGATTTGATTCGGCTTCTTAACGTGGATCGGATTATCGCCCCAGATGAGCAGGAACTCTTGATACAAGAGGCCAGCATTAACGATCAAAGGAGAACAGACTATGTTTAAATCATTGAATATCAAAGCCAGAATCATCATTCCTACTGCATTGGTTATCGTAGTTGGGCTGGCCATCATCCTAGGGATGTTTGCCGGGTCATATATTGATGCCACCAGTGAGCTGTCTGCCGAGCTTCTGCTTACTGATGCGGAACGACAAGTGAGCGAAGTAGCGAGGGTTATCGAATCCGGCATCACCATGACTGAAACGCTAGGCGACTCAATCGGAGCGATGGCGGAATATGGCAAATCCAGCAGGGCGGATATCGTTAGCCTGTTTGCCCGTGAAGTGACATATGGCGCCAACATTTCCGGTGCCTTCGCCTATTGGAACCCGGATGCCTACGATGGTCGTGATGCAAGCACACCGACCAGTGCCTACACGGATGAAACAGGACGATTCGTTCCCTATGTATACAAATTCGGTGATACGCTTGGATATGCCAAAATGGAGGATATCAGCCAGGCGGAGGAATATAAAAAATGCATACAGAGCGAGAGGACCGTCGTAGGTGAGCCCTTCATGGCTGATATCGTGGGCGAGAAGCGTTATTCGTTCCGGGTATACGAGCCCATCTGGATTGGGGATGCAGTGGTCGGTGTCATGGGTATGGAGTTCTATCTTAATGATCTGGTGGCTACGGTTCAGCAGACTCAGATGCTGGATAGCGGCTATGCTTTCCTTGTAACTGACCAAGGACAGGTCGTATCTCACAAGAATGTGGATTTACAGAGACAGAATCTGGTTGATGTGGCTTCAGCCGATGTAGTGACGAATATGGAGAAGGCTATCCTTGACGTCCACCCCAAGGAATTTAGTTTCGATGAGGATGGTGTGACATACGAGTCGGCCATTGTACCGATACAAATTGCGGATACCGGATCAACCTGGGCTGTTGGGGTCGTCGTACCGGAAAGTGAAGTCAAGGCGGCTGCAAATGCTGGGCTAAAAACAGCCATTATCGTTAGTGCCATCGTAGGGCTGCTCGCTATCATCTTGCTTTATCTGCTCATCCGTAAGATCGGCAATGATCTGACGGGTATCAGCGACGATCTGTCTCAGGCTACCAGCCACATCAGTGCGGCCTCGGATCAGCTCGCCAACTCCAGCCAACAGCTCTCGGACAGCTCGAACGAGCAGGCCGCCTCCATCGAGGAGACCTCGGCCAGCATGGAAGAGACCACTACCATGATCCAGCTGAACGCTGAAAATACCAAAGAAGCTATGAACGTCACCTTGGAAACCCAGGAAGCTTCTAAGGACGGATTCGAGCAGATCAGCGAAGTGGTCAAATGGCTTGATGAAAACAATGAAGCCAGCAAAAAGATGTTCAAGATCATCAAGGTCATCGACGACATCGCTTTCCAGACCAACATGTTGGCACTCAATGCGGCGGTCGAAGCGGCCCGCGCCGGAGAGGCGGGTCAGGGATTTGCTGTGGTAGCTGAGGAAGTGAGAAATCTGGCTCAGAAGAGTGCCGCGGCAGCCAATGACACAGAAGAAATCCTGGCGGAGCGCATACAGTATGCTAAGGCAGATGCTGAACGCAGTATTGGAGCCAAGAATGCCTTTGAAGTAGTTGTGCAGCGCTTGGATAAGGTTGCCGAACTGATCAAGGAAATCTCCAATGCCAGTGAAGAGCAGGCCAAGGGAGCGCAACAGGTATCTTTCGCCATGAGCAACATGGAGAGCACTGTACAGGTCAATGCCTCGGCGGCTGAAGAGACTGCTGCGGCTGCTGAGGAACTGGAAGCTCAGGCCTGTGAGCTGGACAAGCACATGAGTCAGGTGGATGCAATCATCCATGGATTGAAGAAGGAAATGCAGCAAACAGGCTTAGCGCAAATGAAGAGTGCACCGGCTAAAAAGAAAGTACGTTCCACCAGAGAGTCAAAGCGAAAGAACAGCGATATCTCTGTGGCACAGCTAAAAGCTGTAGGCCAGAATGAGTTCTTGCCTGAGGACATCATTCCACTGGAGGATGACAACACATTTTAGACGATGACAGCAGAGTTTTAGTACCAGTTATTTCGGGGGTATTTGATGCTAGATCAATACATAATTCAGATTATCAACATGGGAAACATATTGGTCATGATCGTCCTTCTGGTGATACTAGGCATCATGGCGATGCTATACATGGACCGCAAGGATGATGTCGGGGATCGCGCCCAGCGCCCGGTTCGTCAGTCGAAAAAGGACAGAGTCAAGACTGAAAAAATCAAATCCGAGCCGGACGTTGGTAGGAAACCACGGACTTTGTCCGTGGTCAAGCCGGAGCAACCCGAAGAAGAATATGAAAAGGATAAGCTGACTGGGGCCTATAACAGGAATCATTTCAACCAAGCGATGCAGAACAGGATTGATGGCAACGAGGACATGAGCGTGATTTATGGCGATATCAATGGTTTAAGGCAATACAACTGGCAGAGTGGATTTAAAAAAGGGGACAATCAGATTCAGCGTGTATTCAATATTTTACGGAGCACTGCTCCGGAAGCCGCCCAGCTATTCAGGGTCAGCGGAGCGGAATTTGTGCTGGCCATGCCGGAAGTTGATCTGAAGCAGGGCGAAAATATTTGCAGAAGCATCCGCTCTAAGGTATCTGATGATGAATCCCTTGAACTGGATATCGCGCTGGGGATTGCCTCAGCAACAGATGAAGGGATGGAACTCAAGCAGATAGTGGCTGAAGCGGAAGAAAGCATGATGAAAGACAAGCTGCTCTGCCCCAGCAGTTCCAAGAATAATCAGTTGAACCTGTTGCTATACCTGATGGAGGAGAAGTTCCAAGAAACGGAACTGCATGCCAGGAGGGTTCAGGAGTACGCCATGAAAATCGGCAAAAAACTTCAACTGCCGGAGACCGAGACCAACAGCATGTACCTTCTGTCCGTGCTACACGATATCGGCAAGATCTGCGTATCGGACAGCATCTTGCAGAAACCAGGCAAGCTTGATTTGGTGGAGTGGGACGCTATGAAGCAACATTGCGTGATGGGAGCCAGGATTTTAAGATCTTCTCCAGAATTGACCAGCATTTCGCATGCCGTGTTGTGCCATCATGAGAATTGGGATGGCACCGGATATCCCATGGGGCTTAGGACAGACGAGATACCTTTGCTGGCGCGTATTATTCGGGTGGTGGATTCCTATGATGCTATGACCAACGAGCGGGTGTACAGCCAGGCCAGGTCCCATGAGGATGCGGCAGAGGAAATGAGACGCTGTTCGGGATTGCAGTTCGACCCCCGGATTGTGGAAATATTTTTGGAAATATTAGAAGAGGGGCAAAGAGAGACTGCAGCTTAGCTGCAGTCTCTCTTTGTGTATGATTGGACAGAATTAGAAAAAGCCGAAGTACAGGAAAATGGCGATCCACGAAACGATGAAAGAGACAAGGTTGGACAGGTTTAGACGGTCCTCCTTGCGTTTCAGGTACCGGGTGTTGGCGACCAGAGAAATTCCGGATCCCAGGAAAATGATACAGAACATTGCAGTGATGATTTCGATGTTCTGTATGGTCCAGAACGGTTGGATCGAAACCTCGAAAATCCTGTCGAAAAAGGTTTCAGACTTAGGCAGGGACGCATCAATCAGAATCAGGATGGTCGCTGCCAGTATCCAATTGAATATAGCGAAGAACTTGATGAACTTGAGCCAGAAGGCGCTACCTTTCCTTCTGTCATGGAACAGATCATGTAATGAAGATGACTCTCTGGATCTCATCGGCGTGATCTCCTTTTCTTTTTCTTCAAAGCGTAGATGTAGGCTAGGATCTCAGCAACGGCTTGGAAAAGCTCTATGGGTATTTCCTGCCCTGGTTCTGTGGTGCTGTAGAGAGAACGGGCCAGCTGCCTACTTTCAACAATATCGATCTTATTCTTCTTGGCAATTTCCTTGATTTTGAGGGCCAGGAGGTCTGCGCCTTTGGCGACGACTACAGGAGCCCGGCTCTTGTCTTGCTCATACAGAATGGCTACGGCATAATGGGTCGGGTTGGTGATTACTACGTCACAGCGGGGCACCTGCTGCATCATACGGGACTGGGCGAATTTTTGCTGGGTGCTCCGGATCCTCGCTTTGATTTCCGGATTTCCCTCTATGTTCTTGTGCTCATCCTTTACTTCCTGTTTGCTCATCTTCAGTTTCTTTTGGTGCTCGAACCACGAAAAAGCGTAGTCTATGACGGAGATGCCTGCCATGGCTATCAGCAGGGACTTGCCGATGCGTAACATGTTGGCGACGCCAAACTCGATCTGGGCCGACAAGTCGGCGGGCAAAAGGGAGACAGTCCTGATGATCAGGGGCTTTAAGAGCAGGTAACCCAGCAGCACGGTTGCCAGAATCTTCAACAAGGATTTTACCAGATTCTTG
Organism: Clostridia bacterium; assembly: GCA_030625965.1. Taxonomy (GTDB): domain Bacteria; phylum Bacillota; class TC1; order TC1; family UBA5767; genus UBA5767. Next base: position 25,079 of record DAOUPV010000019.1, on the reverse strand, counting down.
ACTGTGGTTATGGAGAAGATTCTTTTCAGGCCTTTGGAGAAGCTGATGCGCTCCAGTTTGGGTTTGAGTGCTTTGGGTGTGAACAGGATACCGACCTGCAGGAAGTTCACGGCCATACCGATTACCAACAATAGCAGGAGCAGAGGCGCTGCGACCGAGAAGAATGTCTTTCCGCTCATGAGAAGCAAGGCGTGCAGTGAGTTTCCGTCCAATGTAGAAAAGGAGTCATAGCCTCCGCTGAGAAGGGCGATGAAAAATACCTTGAGAGAACGGGACATCTGGGGCCAGAGCATGCCAAGGCCCAGCAGGGAAGCGAACAAGGTAAGGACATTGTTCAACTCCGTACTTTTCAGGACGTTGCCTTCTTTGCGGGCGTCCTGTTTCTTTTTTGGAGTAGGTTTTTCTGTCTTTTCCCCTGACATGGCGTCACCTCCCTTAGAGATACAGTCCGCTCATATAATCGTGCATGGATTGGAAAATGAAGTCCAGGTAGTGTCCGATCGGCCCGATCAGGTAGTGGAGAGAGACCAGACCAACTAAAATCTTGAACGGGATACCGATGACGAAAACATTCATCTGGGGCATGAATTTGACGATTACGCCCAGCACCACCTCGACGAAGAGGATGATCAGGATCATGGGCAGGGCAATCTTCACACCTAGGAAGAAGGTGAACACGAATGCATTGACAACCAGAGCATAGATCTGCTGGATACCGATTAGACTGCCGATGGGTGTGGCTCTGAAAAAACCGATCAGGATAGCCAGCATATCCAGATGCGCGTTGACCTGAAAGAAGACCACGAACACCAGGATGTTCAACAGGTTACCCGTGAGCGGTGTCTTGGTACCGAATTGGGGATCTAGGATTCCGCCCATCTGGAAGCCGATCTGGATATCAATCAGCTGTCCGGCAGTCATGAACAAGGAAAAGAATAGCATACTGATCCAACCCAGCAACATACCTTTAGACAGTTCCAGCACACCTGTGAGCAGATAGGGGCCTAAACCGGCTGTCATTTCCATCTGGGGTACAAGACCCGAGAGCAACAGCATATAGGACAGGTAGAGGCAGAATCCGATCTTCAAGATATTGGGAATTTCCCGTCTGCCGAAAACCGGTGAGGTGAATATGAATCCCGAAATGCGTAGCAGAATCAGGATGAAAAAATCTATCTGGCTGGTTGCGCTGCTTATGAAAGACACGGTGCTCCTTCCTGGCCGGATTCTTCTGTGTAGTCATGCTACTCCATGCCTTTGTTACAAAAATATTTCTAAAATGCTTGATTTTTAACTCTCATCACCTATTTTTATACAATATATTTTGATTTGCAAGACAAATATTTCTTAAAGCAATAGTGCGAAAAACTTTGACAGTGTAACTTCTTTTTGCTATCGTAGAATTTGTTGGAGTATATATCGGTTATTCCCGAGGGAACTTTAGCCTCATTTCAAAACTTTTTTTCAAAAGATTATCATAACATTCAAACACATATGCCGGACATAACCCAGGCGACAGAATGAATTACGGCGACTTAAGTTTTGACAGAAAAAAGCACCCTTTCGAGAAGGGGCATAACAAGGTTTATTAGTCTTGTCTGTTTAAGATGACTTTTCACCGAAAAAGGCAAACCAAGCAAAAGCTTGGGACGCAAAGCCAAGGGCCTACGTACGCATGTATAGGGTAGCCGGTTACCGAAGGAGGAGTTTTTTTGTTGCAAAAAAACGGAAAAACGCAGGGTTTTGAAACCGTGATACACAAAATAATATACTGTGGAGGTGCATATGATTGATAACATAAACAAGAATATTGATCTGCTCCAGAAGAGCCTGGAAGGTCTATGGAAACGCAATGAGATCATATCCAACAATATCGCCAACGCCGAATCGTCCGACTACAAGGCCAAGGACCTCGATTTCGAACAGATGCTGCAGAAATACGTGGATAAGAAGGACAGCGTCCAGCCGATCGAAGCCAGTGACATAAGGTTTTCGATCCTGAACCGTACAGGCCTCAGCATCAAGGAGAACGGAAATAACGTGAATGTGGAGACCGAAATGGTGTCCCTATCGGTGAACAAGATGAAGTACGATTTGGCCACAGAGGCGCTACGTAACCAATTGGAGCTGCTCAGGACTGTTATCGAAGAGTCGAAAGGATAGGATATGAGCTTTCTTAGAGCGATGGACATCAGTGCTAGCGGCCTGTATGCCCAGAAGAAACGAATGGAAATCGTCGCCCAGAATATTGCCAATGCGGAGACGGTAATCACCGACAACCTACAGCCGTATCAAAGGAAGGTGGCCCTGATGGCCGAATCCAAACAGGAAGTTTCCTTCTCTCAGGTGCTTACACGCTTCAGTGCTCCTGCGGAAGGCAGCGGGGTTTCGCTTCAGGTGGAAGATGCCAAGGGTGAGCCTTACAAGTTGGAATACGATCCAGAGCATCCGTTGGCCGATGCGGATGGATACGTGCGGCGGCCCAATATCGATACTACCGAGGAGATGATCGAGATGCTTTCGGCGACCAGGGCCTACGAGGCCAATGCCACGGTCATGGAAGCAACCAAGTCCTTGTTCACCAGGGCTATGCGCATCTTGGAATAAGCGGAGGAATAAGTCATGGACATATCAGCCATTAAGGGCATAATGCCCAGCACAAGTGAAATCATATCCAGAAAAACCGAGGCAGCCGGTGCCGATTTTGGTGACATTTTGGAAAAATCCCTGTCACAGATAGACGAGAACATCGCAGAGGTCAACGGAAGCATCGAAGGCCTCCTAAGCGGATCCAGCGAGGATTTCCACGAGTTCCTCATCGCATCCGAAAAAGCCAGCGTAGGATTGCAGCTAACCATGCAGATGCGCAACAAGGTCGTCGATGCCTACAAAGAAATCATGAGAATGCAGGTATAATCCATGCCCCAGCAAGTCCAAGAAACCATAAATAAAATTAAATCATCCTGGTCATCATTGCAACCTAAGGTCAGAAGAAGAGTTGTTCTTTTTTCCATCCTGTTGCTGGTGTGTCTGTCTCTGATCTCATTCCTTTTGGGGCGTACCGAATACACCATCCTTTATTCGGATCTGGAATCCGGTGAATCTCAGGAAGTCCTGTCGGTACTGCAGGATCTGGGGGTCAAGACCACTGTGGACGGAAATGGTTCCGTGTTGGTGGATGCCAAGCAAGAAGAGCAGGTCCGCATCCAACTGGCCATGCAGGGCTACCCCAAGACGGGTCTCAACTATGATCTGTATATGAACAGCATCAGCTTCGCCACATCCAACCAGGATAAGAAGATCATGCTGGTCTATCAGCTGCAGGAACGTTTGGGGAGCACCATATCCATGCTGAACGGCATTGAGAACGCGGTAGTCAATATCACCATGGAAGAGGACAGCGTCTTCCGCTTTGATGAGGAAGCTGCAGGTATCAGTGCTTGCGTCGTATTGGACCTGGAGAATAATTTCCAGCCCAGTGTTGACCAGATCCGGGCGGTACAGCGTTTGCTGACCACCAGTGTATCCGGACTGAAGCAGGAAAACGTAGCGGTCATCGACCAGGATTGGAGGGATCTCCTTCCTCTGACCGATGATGGATACGGACAGTCCGCCAGCGGAGTTTTGGACTTCGAACAGGAAATTGAGAAGGGAATTGAAGCCAAGGTACTCTATCTTTTCGAGCCGGTGTTCGGGGTAAACAACATCAAGGTTGGCGTTAATGCCATCGTAAACATGGACCGGGTGAGCAGTGAAGTGATCGAGTATTCCCCGGTGGTGGATGACCAAGGGATTCCCTACCTGATCGAGGAACTGAACGATAAGTTGACGGATTCATCCTCCAACAGCAGCGACAGCGTCAGCACCTACAGTGTGGAAAGTGATAGCATGAACAATCGCTTCCAGAAGGTGGTCAACTACCGTGTCAACGAGCTCAGACAGACCATCGACGAGGCGCAGGGGGGCATTGAAGACCTCTCCTTATCCGTGCTCATCAATGGAGAAGCTGTCGACCAGAGCGTGTTGAATGATGTACAGGCCATCGTGGCCACGGCGGTAGGTATAGCGCCGGCCAAGATCAGTGTGAATCAGATGAACTTCACTGCCTTCGAAGAACATATGGTGCAGGTGCAGCAGGACTTGGAAAGCACGACAGCAGGATTCCCCATATCTGAGGAGACCATCATCATTGTGGTGGCTCTGCTGGTGGTGATGGTGCTGGGTATCCTGATCTTGCGACAGTTCAACAAGTCACGTAAAGCGGTGGTACAGGAAATCTATACTGCACAGGATAGCGTCTATGACGAGCCGAGGAGACTCAGTGAAGATGAGATACAACTGGAGCTGAAGCGTGATGGGATCCTGGAAAACATGGATAGCATGGAGAAAGACCAGAAGGTGCTGGAGGAAATTGGGAGTATCATTGAAGCCAGCCCGGCGAGCGCAGCCCAGGTGTTGCGTCTTTGGTTGAAAGAAGAAAAAAACGCCCCGCGGGGCTATTTGGAGGAAGGTCATTAAATGGAGATAGCCTTATCAGGGGTGGAAAAAGCGGCTTTGCTGCTGGTTTCCATCGACAAGAATAAATCGGCTGAAATCTTCAAGCAACTGAATGAAGACGAGATTCAGCGTTTGACCTATCATATCGCCACCAACAAACCGGTGACCAAGGAGATGCAGAACAGCATCGCTCTGGAATTCTACGAGATGTGCCTGGCTCAGGGCTACATCAACGGGGGCGGCATCGATTACGCAAAGGAAGTGCTCACTGAAGCGCTGGGTACCCAGAAATGCATGGACATCATCGGTAGGATTGCCTCCTATAACCAGAACAAACCGTTTTCCTTTCTGGATGAAGTGGATGCAGGGGAATTGTTAAATATACTGAAGTTCGAACGCAACCAGACGCTAGCCCTGGTGATGACCTACATGGATTCGGAACAGGCGGCAACGGTGTTGGCTTCTCTGGAAGAGGACCGACAGGCGGATATTGTCCAGAGAATCGCCAAGATCGGCAAGATATCACCCGAGGTTGTAAACCAGGTGCAAGAGGAGATCAAATCCAGGATTAGCACCTTCTTCGGTCCTGACAGCGTCGCGGACACCATGGGTATCAACATAGCGGCCGATATCCTGTCTGCCATCGACAGGTCAGCCGAGGTACGCATCTTCGATGCCTTGGAGATCGAAAACGAGGAGATGGCTGAGGAGATCCGCAAGCAGATGTTCATCTTCGAGGACATCGTCAATTTGGATCGCAAGACGGTTCAAGTTGTTCTGGCCAAAGTTCCTAACAAGGATCTGGCTATGGGCTTGAAGTCCACCACCGACGTGGTCAGGCGCACGGTATTCGAAAACATCTCCCAGAGGGTCAGCGAGATTCTGCAGCAGGAGATGGATTTGCTGGGCAAGGTAAGGCTGGGCGAGGTCTTGGAGGCACAACAGAAGATTGTCAGCCAGATCTTGGAGATGGAGCGCACACAGGAGATCATCATAAGCAAAGGGGACAACGACAAGCTGGTCGGTTAAGAGATGAAGGGAAAGGAAGCATATGGCTAAAAAGGACAAGAAGGGGACCATTGACAAGATACTGTTTGCAGGCTTCGGCCTGATCATCATCGTTTTGATCCTAGTCGGACTCTTTGCCATGAATGTGGGCGGTGTAAAGGATAACCTGGTTGCCCGGATCGTGGAAAACATAACCGTTGAACAGGAAGCGCTAGCCGAGGACCCTGAGGTGCTTAGGCAACTGCAGGAAAGAGAATCCGTTATTAAGAGCGAGCAGGAACGGCTAAGCGTCAAGGAAAACCAGCTGAACGAGCGAGAAGGTTCGCTACTGCTCCAAGAACAGGAACTGGGTCAGAGACAAGCGGCGCTGGAGGCCATGGAAGAGGACCTTTATGGAGTGTCCGGAAACATCGCAGAGATTACCGAGGTTATCGAGGAAATGGAAGACGAGGGTGCGGCTACACTTTTAAGCAACATGCAGGATAAGGAATTGGTGCGCAACATCATTTTCATGCTGAAGGAAGACAAGGCAGCCTCCGTTATGGAAAACTTGAGTCCCCAATTGGCAGCAGAAATTGCTTCAGATCGCTTTAGTTCAGGCGTTCAGGAATAAGATACAACAATAACATATGGAAAGGAGGTGAGAATATGAACAGTAACGTATGCTGTGAGGTGGCTTCATCACTGATGCCGGTCATGGCAGGGCGGCCTGAGGGAATTGGGCCGGATATGGTTAAGGCTAAGGATAAGGGCAAGGTGTTTGCCGAATTGTTCAGCCAGAACATGCAGAACCAGGACCTGGTCTCTAAAGAAGCGTTGAGCCTGCTGGACGGACTCGATACACCGCTAGTCGTGGCGAAAGCCCAGGAACAAAGCCAGATTCAGGAAGATATGCTTCTGCCTGAGGACTTATTGAAGGATATGGACGCAAGTGATCGTATGCTTCTCGGTATTCAGATGTCAGGGCTCCTTACCCAACCAACGGAAACAGTGTTGGAAGAGGCGAACAATGAATGCGGATTGCAGATTCAGGATCCGGGTTCCGAGATAAAGGTAGCCACTGAAGGATTGAAGAACGAAACCCTGGGGCAGGCCATATCCATGGTTGCCGCGGACTCAGAGAAGCCGCCTGACAAGGTGCAGCGGTTACACTTGTTGCAGCAGACCTTCTCGGAAGTCCAGGTTTCAAACAGAGAGAGTACCAAAACCTTGCCGCCGGGACAATGGACGCTGATCCCAGACCAGGCGTCACAACACGGACCCCGGAGAGCGCTGAAAGAGAGCGTGCCCAAGGGAATGGTCGTGTCGGACCACGTGAAGAGAGAAGAGTTCCCACTGCAAAGAGCCATGGTTCAGAATCTGAACTTGGACAAACGCGAGGTCGAGATCAAGCTGGAACCCCAACCGGTATCAGGAGAATTTGTTGCTGATGCGGAGACGATTCCTGACAGGAACCAGATCGTGCAACAGATGGCAAAGAGCATTGAAAATGCCAGATGGGACAAGGGTGAATATCTGCGGGTCAGGTTGGAACCGGAGTACCTGGGGGAACTGAGGATAGATATCCAGAAGACCGAGGCCGGCTGTGTCGCTAGGATCAGTGCTCAAAAGCAGTCGGTGAAGAAGTTGTTGGCTCCCAGGATCGAGGAGATAGCCAATCTGCTCTCCGAGCGGATGATCAAGGTTGACCAGATCATCGTGGATACACTAAGACCCGAAGTGGCCGAATCATCACTGATGCACCAATTCAACCAATCCGGCATGATGCAGCAGAACATGACAGATGGAGAATCCCAGACCCATCAGGGTGCGAAGGAAAAGGCAGATGTTAGTGGCTACAGTGTGGAAACGCCGGAGGAAGAACAAAATCAGGAAATCGACGGCACAGGTATTAATATCGTGATCTAAGGAGGTGAAAGGATGGAAGTATCAGCTGTAGGTGCTCAGGGATTCACGACCAGTGTGGAAACTGAAAGTAAAATCGACAAGGAGTTTTTTCTCCAGTTACTGGTGACCCAGATGAAGTATCAGGACCCGCTTTCTCCCATGGAGGACAACGAGTTCATATCACAGACCAGCCAGTTTTCTATGTTGGAGGAGATTCAAAGTCTCAAGGATGAGGTGGCACGGCTCAGTGTGTATAACCTGATCGGTAAGCAAGTACAGGCCGAGAGGAACAATCAGATCATTGAGGGTGTTGTGGAAGCCGTCAGCATTCAGGGAGACAAGCTCAAGCTAAGCGTGGACGAATACAGCCTGGATGTGGATGACATCATTGAGGTGCGCCATGAGTAACTCAATCGAAATGTTGCGCATACGGTCTCTGCAGGAGAGCGCAGTTAAGCAGAAAACGAAGGTTCACCCTGAGGGCCAGTTCCAGAAAGTGCTGGATCAGTCCGTAAGGAAGAACCAAGGTGTCAAGTTTTCCAAACATGCCAGCGAGCGCATCCAGGAACGCAATATCAATCTAGACCAAGAAGAAATGGGTAAGATTGAGGAAGCGTTGGATATCGCCTCGGAAAAGGGCATGAAGACACCGGTCATCGTGACCGGGAATTTTGTATATATTGCCAATGTCTCTTCAAGGACCATTGTAACTGCAATGGACAGCATGAAGGGCAAAGTTTTTACGAATGTAGACGGTGTGGTCAACAGATAGCTGGACTGATTATGGAAGCTAACAGACCCCGAACGCCAGACGGGCCTGCCACACCTCTCTTAAAGGAGAGAATATGCTTAGATCTATGTATGCCGGAGTATCCGGCTTGCGCGTGCATCAACAGAAACTGGATGTTATCGGTAATAACATCGCCAATGTAAACACGGTCGCTTACAAGAGCTCTTCAGTAACCTTTCAGGAGGTCTTGAGCCAAACCATCTCCACCTCCCAGTCACCTTCGGAGGAAGGTACGGGCGGGATCAATCCCTACCAGGTGGGTTTGGGGACCTCAATTGGGAGCATATCGACCAACTATACCAACGGTAACAAACAGAGCACTGACAATCCCAACGACCTGTCCATCGACGGCGAAGGGTTCTTCGTAGTCAGTGATGGAACCAGCAACCTCTTCACCCGGGCCGGCAATTTCAGCATCGACTCAGCCGGCAACCTGGTTACAGTCAGCGGCGAAAAGGTCCAGGGATGGAACAAAGGCACAGCATCATCCATCGACACCACCCAGCCTCTGGAAACCATCGATCTGTCCAGCCTAAACATGGCGGCAAGCGAAACCACATCACTTGGCTTCGAAGGCAACATCGACAGTGAAGGAGCCGATCACATCGAATCCAACATGACTATATACGATTCCCTGGGAGAATCACACACCATCACGATCTCCTTTGACCGGACCTCGCCCGACAACTATGATTGTGCCTTCAGCTCCGTTGATGCGGAAATCGACTCCATGTCGGGTGGTGACGGCGAAATCGTATTTAACGAGGAAGGTGTTTTTGTGAGCCAAAACCTAGATGATATCAGCATCACCTTTAATAATGGCGCATCAGCAGTGGACATCACCGGTGCGAACATCGTTTTCAATCCAGAGAAGTTCACCCAGTATGGCGGGGTCAGCTCATTGTTCTGTAGTCCTGACGGATATCCAGCCGGCAACCTGATCGGTATGGGTATCGATTCCGAGGGCAGCATCATCGGCAATTTCTCCAACGGTAGGGACAACCATGTGGCCACCATTGCGCTGGCTACGGTAACCAACCCCCAAGGTATGGAGAAGATGGGTGGCAATCTGTACGCCACTTCATGGAACTCAGGCGACGCTTTGTTAGGTGCCGCAGGTGCGGACGGTCGAGGTTCCATTTCCTCGAACTCTCTGGAGATGTCCAATGTGGACCTGTCCCGGGAATTCACTGAGATGATTGTGGCCCAGCGTGGATTCCAAGCTAATTCCAAGATCATAACCACATCGGATGAGGTGCTGCAAGAATTAGTGAACCTGAAGCGTTAATCTGAATCCGGAACTGGAAGGATAATATTGAGATGATTAAACTGACACGTATGAACCGTAAGGAGTTTTACCTCAACAGCCAGTCCATCGAGATGATCGAGGAGGTGCCTGATACGGTAATTCAACTAAGCAACGGAAGCAAATATATCGTGTGCGAAAGCGCCCGTGAGATCATGCAGGCCATCCGCGAACAGCGGTTGCCGGGCATGCTGCATCTGCTCAGGCAGCCTGGAGAAGTGGAGGACTGAGATGGATCTATCAACAGTACTTGGGATGGGCGGAGGTATTCTGCTCATCCTGATCGCCATCCTGTCCAAAGGACCAATAAGCACCTTCTGGGATACCTCATCGTTCCTGATTGTATTCGGGGGAACCTGTGCAGCCTTCATGCTTAGTTATCCTTTGGACAGAATAAAGAATCTGATGCGCGTCTTGCGCAAGGCCTTTTTCGAGGAGCGCTATGACGTAGGGCGCACGATTGAGCAGATTTGTGAACTGGCCTATGTATCCAGACGGGACGGCCTATTAGCCATGGAACGGCTGGTGGACGGGTTGGACAATTTGTATCTTAAGAAAGGCGTCTTACTTCTTGTGGACGGTAACGACCCATCCATGACCGAGCGTATCATGCAGCTGGAAATCGAGAACATGACGGATCGTCACTCGGAAGGAGAAGGTATGCTGAAGACGCTCGGTAAGTACTCGCCGGCCTTTGGTATGATCGGTACATTGATCGGCCTGATCTTGATGCTAAAGAATCTGGATGATGTCAGCACATTGGGTCCTACCATGGGTGTAGCTTTGATTACTACCTTCTATGGATCTTTCCTGGCCAATATGGTTTTCCTGCCTTTGGCGGGCAAACTCAAATTCAAGAGCGATCGGGAAGCTGGCTTTAAGTATTTGATTCTGGAGGGCATCATGGCAATCCAGGCAGGGGAAAGTCCCCTGATGATTGAGGAGAAGCTTAAGACCTACGTCGAGGAGAACATGCGGGACAAGAAGGATCGCGAATCGGCGGAAACTGCGCAGGTGGACATGAATGAAGCGTAAGAAGAGACCGGAGGATTCCGGGGAGAACGATTGGATAACCACATACAGTGACGTAGTGACGCTGCTGTTGGCCTTCTTCGTACTGCTGTTCTCCTTTTCTGAAATCAATGCGGCCAAGTGGCAGGAGATTGTCGAATCCTTCGCAGGGGAGAGCATTCTGACGGATATGGGGGGTGAAATATCTATCCTAGAGGACCAGAGCAGTCTGCTCGATGATGGGGATGAGCCCTGGGATCAGGCCCCCCCTGAGGAAGAACTAGTGATAGAGCCAGAAAAACCCGTGGACCAACCTGTTGAGGGGAACGAGGGCCCGGGTGAAGCTGAGTTTGAGATGGTAAATGCGCGTTTCGAGGAACTCTACGGATTCTTGCAGGATGTCAATGCTGGGGACGAGATGAACCTGGAAATCATCCGGTCCAAAACGGAAATTCGGTTGCGGCTATCGGACAACCTGCTCTTCGCATCAGGCGATGCCCGTCTTTCGGAAAGCGCCCAGCAGACGCTGGTTGAGATCGTGGACATCGTCCAGGGTTATGACGATGTGCTGGACAAGATCATCATGGAGGGTAATACGGATAATCTGCCCATTTCCACAGCGCGATTTAGGGATAATTTCGAGCTATCGCTGGAACGTTCACTCAGCGTTTTGTATTTCTTTAAGTACAAAGGAGGGTTCGAACCCAGAAAACTGGTCCCTATGGGATATGGGGAATACAATCCGGTTGACAGTAACGACACCCCTGAAGGAAGAGCCAAGAACCGAAGGACTGACATCGTGCTGATCAAGCGGTTGGATACTTAAGTTGAAAAGGATATACATATGAAAAGAAGGATATTACTCATATTGTTGGTAGTGCTGCTCTCGGTGGTCATCCTCTTCGGAGGTGTGACTGTACTGGTGGTCACGGATCTGGTCAAGGGTCCGAACATCCAACCAGAGGAACTGAGCGAAGAGCCAGTAGAACTGTACATTTACAAACTGGACAGCAGTATCACGACCAACATCAAGAACAGTAAAAAGTTCGTCAAGTGTGGTATGGTGTTCCAACTGCAAGATGCAGAGGAACTACCATTGCTGGAGAAGAACGACTCCCGTGTTCGCAACATTATCAATGAAACGCTCAGGAGTTATGACGAGACCGATTACCGCCAGGACGACATATTGGACCAATTAAGCCTCGGTGTTATCTCCGGCATAGAAAAGCAGATTGGTATTCAGTCCATAACGAACGTTTATTTCGAAGAATTCATCACCCATTGATTGCGAGGACTTATGAACGGAAACGGTAACAAGCCCCAAAGAATAAGTAAAGTAATGTTTGAAGAAATCAAGGGAATCGAACCGAGCCATGAAGCGTCGGACATCGGATTCCTGGATGAGGTCGACGTTGAGCTCTGCGTGGAACTTGGGCGAATAGACAAGAAGGTCGGCGAGGTCGCAGGTCTCAAGGTTGGCAGTGTGATCGAATTGGACCGCCTTGCCGGTGACAATATGGACGTGGTGGTCAACGGGACATATCTGGCCAAAGGCGAGGTGGTCATCCTAGCGGATGCCTACGGAATCCGTATCACGCATATCCTAAGCGAATAGGAGGGGCTATGGATTCAATAATCAGGGCCCTGGCGGGCCTGCTGCTGTTCGGACTGCTGATGTTTGCTATGAGTAGGAGCGGCAAGCAGCTTCGAAAAGGGAACCATTTCGTACGTAAGAGCCGGTACATGCAGTCCATCGATCGATTGGCATTGCAGAACGGCAAATGGATCGAATTGGTTGAAATCGGCGAAGAGATTGTCATATTAAGTGTGAGTGAACAGGGTATAGAGAGATTAGGTAGTGTGGCGCGGGAGGATTTGCATGAAAACGTATCAGAAGAAGGGGAACATCCTTTCAAGACGCTGCTCGAGCAGTATATCGGCCGAAAACCGGCTTAGCATAAGAAGATTGGGCACCAGGGTGGCCCTGATGCTTCCCGGGATGCTTGTGTATGGAGGCCGGGCCGCCTGGGCCAGCCCTTCGGTGGTGAACGATTTCATCAACCAGGGCACCAACACGTCGGATATCGTGCGATTGCTAGTGGTGATGACACTGCTCACCTTCGTACCGGCCATTATCATGACGGCCAGTGCGTTCCCCAGGGTGCTTATTGCACTCTCCTTTACCAGGAATGCCATGGGTACACAGCAGACACCACCCAACCAGATACTGATCGGTATCGCGCTAATTATGACATTCTTTATCATGTCGCCGGTCATCGGCACCATACGGGACGAGGCATATACGCCTTATATGGAAGGAGAAATCGGAACTGAGGAAGCATTGGATCTGGCGGTTGAACCCTTGAAGGAATTCATGTTCAGCCAAGCCCAGACAGATCCTGAGACCATAAATTTCTTCCTGGAACTGCACGGTCAAGGCAGGCCCCAGTCGTTGGAGGAAACTCCGACCGTTGTGGTTATGATGGCTTTTATCACGAGTGAGCTGAAGAAGGCCTTCACAATGGGATTTCTCATCTACATCCCGTTCATCGTGGTGGATATGATCGTAGCCAGCGTGCTGATGTCCATGGGTATGATGATGATTCCACCGATTACCATCTCACTGCCGTTCAAGATTCTGCTGTTTGTCCTGGTGGACGGATGGAACCTTTTGTTTGAGACTTTGATCCGCAGCTTTGTCTAGGAGGAACGATGAACAATCAAGAAGTAGTCATCATCATTAAGGAGGCCGTAACGGTCATCCTCAAGGTATCTTCCCCTATGCTGCTGGGAGCGCTGGTCATTGGATTCATCGTATCCTTGTTCCAGGCTACCACACAGATCAATGAGCCGACCATGGCTTTCGTACCAAAGATCGTGGTGGTGTTCTTGTCACTTCTCGTTTTTGGTTCTTGGATTCTTGAGGAGATGCACAGCTTTACCTTGGGACTCTACGAGGACATCTTGCGTTTCATCATCTAAATATTGGGAAGGGAGGAAATACGTGTGCTGACTAATCTTAAGGATAGCTTGCTGGCCATGCTGGTCATCGGCATTATCATCATCATCGTGGTACCGCTCAGTACTATGTTCCTCGATGTGCTTTTGATCGTCAACATCGGCCTGGCGCTGATGATTCTATTGAAGGCATTGTTTGTCGAGACACCCATGCAGTTTTCCTCGTTTCCATCACTTTTGCTCATCGTCACACTGTTTCGGCTGTCACTGAACATCTCCTCGACTCGTCTGATTCTTGGGGACAACGGAAATGCAGGACACGTTATTGAAACTTTTGGTAACTTCGTAATAAGCGGCAACCCGGTTGTGGGTCTGATCATCTTTCTGATTATCGTGGTCATCCAGTTTGTGGTCATCACCAAGGGTGCGGAACGGGTTTCCGAAGTGGCTGCCCGCTTCACACTGGACGCCATGCCGGGAAAACAGATGTCCATCGACGCCGACCTTTCCGCTGGCCTGATCGACGACAAGCAGGCAAAGAAGAGGCGCGAGGAAATCCAGAGCCAGGCTGACTTCTACGGCTCCATGGACGGTGCCAGCAAGTTCGTCAAGGGTGATGCCATCGCCGGTATCATCATTACCCTAATCAACCTGATTGGAGGCATCGTCATCGGCCTGGTGATGGGCAAGCAGAGTTTTGCCGATGTAGTGAACATCTACACCCTGGCCACTGTGGGTGACGGACTGGTCTCCCAGCTGCCGGCCCTGCTGATATCGGTATCTTCTGGTATCATTCTGACACGATCTGCTTCCAAGAACACTCTAAACGATGAGATTATAGGACAGCTTACATCGCAGTACGTGGTTCTGTTTATCAGTGGTGCCACCTTACTTTTGCTGACTTTCATACCGGGGCTTCCCAAAATTCCATTGATTATCTTGGGAACTTTCTTGCTCGGGTTGGGTTACAAGACGTACGACGGTAAGGCGAAAAAAGCCAGCATGGCTGAGGTTAGACCGGCGAAAAAGGCTGTCGAAACCTATGATTTGGCCGATCACATATTCACGGATCCCATTATTGTGGAGTTCGGCTACAACCTAGTGGCTTTGGTGGATCGCAACCAGGGTGGCAAGCTTTTAGACAGATTACTGATGATCCGTCGGCAGATGGCCGTTGAATGGGGCATCATGGTACCAAAGATACGGGTCAAGGACAATTCAGCATTGATGCCCAGCGTCTACCATATTAAGATCAATGGCATCGTGGCGGCCCAGGGGGAGATCCTGACCAGCCACTACATGGCCATCCAGTCGGATGATGTACCGGGTGAGTTGGAGGGAATTGAGACGATGGAACCAGCCTTCGGAATGCCGGCGACTTGGATCGAGGAATCCCAGATTGAGAAAGCGGAGATGCAGGGCTATACAGTCATCGACGCCATTTCAGTCATGGCAACCCATATCTCTGAAGTAATCCGCAGCCACGGACATGAGCTGCTGGGCCGCCAGGAGGTGAAAACCCTGGTCGAGGCGTTGGAGAAGCGCTATCCGGCATTGGTGGAAGACAGCATACCGGATCTGGTGACGCTGGGAACTCTCCAGAAGGTGCTATGCAACCTGCTGGAGGAAGGCATCAAAATCAAGAACCTGCCGGCTATCCTGGAAATCCTTGCGGATTACGCACCGAGCGTGATGGATATAACCGAGCTTACAGAGAAGGTGCGGCAGGGACTGAAACGGGAAATCTGCGAGAAGTTTTCCTACAATAACAGGTTGGACCTGCTCTTATTGGAACCAAATCTGGAGCAGCGCTTTGCTGAGACCCTGGTGCAGGATGCTTCCTCGGGTGCACTCCTCAATCCCCAGGAGATACAGATGTTCACAAGAAAAGCGGTAGAGGAGTACAACCAGGCCGTGGATCAGGGATACAATCCTGTGCTGGTAACGGCGCCGCTGCTAAGACGGCATTTGAGGGACTTGCTCAGCCAGAGCGGAGAACTGATCGATGTCATGTCGGTTACAGAGATAGTGAATAGCTACGAGCTCAATTCGGTAGGCAGCATCAGCATCTGATAAGGAGGGATCATCGTGGAAGAAGAGGGCCTTTGGCAGGAATATCAGCAGTCGAACGATCTGGCTTTGCGTGACAGGCTGATCCTCGAATATCTTCCGCTGGTGAAGAAGATTGTTAATACCATGGGTGGACGTTCGTTCAGCAAACAGACCTGTGAAGAATATTACAGCGTTGGGGTCATAGGCCTTATTGACGCGGTCCATAAGTACAATCCTTTAAAACAGGCCAAATTCGAAACCTATGCCTCCATACGCATCAAGGGAAGCATCAAGGATTTCCGGCGCAAGAAGGATTTCGCTTCTCGTGGGGTGAGAGAGAGACAGACCGCCATCGAGCAAGCCCGCCAGGAGCTGGAGCAGATGCTGGGGCGGAAGGCGGAGGACGAGGAAATCGCTGAGCTGGCTGGCGTCAGCCTGGCGGAATACCATGATGTGCTGGCTAAGGTGAACCACGCCAATTTGGTTTCCTTCGAGCAAAGCATGGAAAAGGGCATTGCGGACGTTTGTCTGAACTCCTACGCCGACGGTCCGGAGGAGACGTTGGTCCGAAATGAGATAAAGCAGAGGCTGGCATGCGAGATTGGCAAGCTGAATGAGCGGGAGCAGCTGATTCTTTCCTTATATTATAAGGAAGAACTAACGCTTAAAGAAATCGGTGAGGTGTTAGATATCTCCGAATCGCGCGTATCCCAGATCATGAAAAAACTACTGGGGAAAATAAGAGCCAATTGGAATTAGAAGATTAAAGAATATATAGGACTTACCGATAATACTAATAAGGAGAAACCGATGGCTAACAGCATTAATGTTTTGGGTAGCAATATGAAGTACCTGCAGGAACGGATAACCGTGATTTCGAACAACATCGCCAACAGTGATACGGACGGATTCAAGAAGGATGAGTTAGTAGGCAAATCCTTCAATGCCATCTTTTCGGACGAGATGGAGAAGTTCCTGCCGGAGGCGGAGAAACGCTACGGCCAAGGAGTGCTACAGTTCAAGCCAGGTGTATTCTCCGATAGGACCTATACCTCATTCTCCCAAGGCCTCTTGCAGGAAACGGGAGATATGACAGACCTTGCGGTCTCCGGTAACGGATTTATCGGCATTGAGCGTGAAGGCCAGACCTTCTATACCAGAAGTTGTCGTCTGAAAACTGATGGAAACGGATATCTCATGAGCGGCCAGAATGACCTGCTCCTAGGAGAAAACGGACCCATACGGGTGGATGGCGAGTATAGGATCGATGAGAACGGCCAAGTGATTTCCGGAGGGAAGACGGTCGGTAGTATTCTACTGGCGGATTTCAACGATCTGGACCAGTTGCAGAAAATCGGGGACAACCTCTTCGCCAATCTAGCCGGTCAGGGTAACAAACGCCCGGCTGACGGTTCCCTAAAACAGGGCTTTGCTGAAAGTTCCAATGTGGACCTGGCTGATGAGGTGATCAGCATGATGCAGGTGAGCCGGCTATACGAGACCAATCAACGTCTGGTGCAGATGCTTGATGAGATTGAGGGCCTGGCAGCTAATCAGATTGGAAAGGTGCGCTAAGATGATACAGGGATTTTACAACGCTAAGGCGTCCATTCGGGCCAGGCAGAAGAACATGGACAGCATCGCCAACAACATGGCCAACATCAATACAGATTACTATAAGAAGGAAGAGGTCAGCTTCGCAGAAGCCTTGTACCGTCAGAGCATGAAGGAATACCCAGACCAGGTGAGAGACACTTTCCAGACAGGAAGCTCCGTATGGATTGAGGATATCAGCCGCAACCTGGCGCAGGGAGACATTGTGGAAACAGGTAATATGGCGGACATCGCGCTTTCGGGGAACGGTTTCCTGGCAGCGGTTGATGCGGAAGGACAAACGGTCTACTCCCGTGGTGGTCGCTATTCGTTCGAACTGACTGAGGATGGAGACAAATATCTGAGGCTTACTTCGGGTGCCTATCTAACAGATGAGGATGGCAAGAAGATTATCATCCCGGGTGATATTCAGAAGATAGAAATCGATCATGCCGGCATGATCGGTTATGGGGATAATGCAGTACAGACAGGACTCAAGCTGGTGCAGTTCCAGAACCCCGCAGGGTTGGACATAGCGGAAGCGGGACTCTATCAGGCAACACAGGAATCTGGGGAAGCCGAGAATCAGCCAGCGCGATTGGTGCGTCAGGGATTCAAGGAGCTCTCCAATGTGGATTTGGCTGGTGAGATGAGCGAGCTGATCAAGAACCAGAGGATTTTTGAATTCAATACCAAAGTCATGCAGACCATCGACGAGATGCAGTCCATGGCTAATCATTTGAGAAAGTAGAGAGGAGGTGTGGCGATGAAAATCAAGCCTGCAGAGTACAATAACATATTGCAGAAATATCACACCCAACGGACCCAAACCGAAAAAGCTCAGACAACCGGGCGGATTACTGGGGATGTTGTAAAAGAGACAGAGGATACGAACCGTTATCAGGACCGTATCGAAATATCCGAGGAAGCGGCCGTCTACCTGAAAGCTATGGAAGAAATGGGAGCCAAAGAACCCTCGGACATGGACAGGGTAAACGCCATCCGCGCTCAGGTTGAAAACGGAACCTATGAACTGAATCCAGAGGTCATCGCAACCTCCATAGTGGATCATATTCTATAAGGAAAGAGGGACGATGATGAAAACCGAACAAATGGTTACGGTTCTAGGCAGGCAGCAGGAACTGTGCGCTTTACTGGTGGACCTCTCCAAGAATATGAAACAGGCCATTAAGGAGAATAACATCAAGAAAATCGATGAGATTGTCCAACTGGAAACCGCGCTGACCATGAAACTATCTGGGTTTGAGAAACGCAGGGAAGCCATCGCCAGTGATTTGGCCCGGGAAATGGGAATGGGAACCGGAACCTTGCATCTGAATCAGATTCAGGCCTTGTTCAGCGCCGAACAGAATACCCGGATGGAGCGAATCCGGAAGGATATCACTGAGCGTTGTGCTGAGCTATCGAGCATCAATCAGAGCAACAACATGTTGATTGAAAATAGGCTGCAGTGGGTCAAACTGTCCCGCCAGGTCATGGAGCGCTCAAGACAGGCATCTGAAGTTACTGCCGGCAAATCGCTGGTCGATGAAAGCATATAGGAGTTAGCTGTGGGTAGTTTTTTCTCATTACAGGTAGCCAAAACCGGCCTGTTCACCAGCCAGAAAGCGTTGGAAGTGACAGGCCATAATATTGCAAATGCCAATACGGAAGGGTACAGTCGTCAACGGTTGGAACTTTCCTCTATCCCTGGAATCTCATCCGTAGAGTTCGGTTCGGGCCAAGGTGTAAGTACTGATGATCTGGTGCAGATACGGGATCGTTTTCTGGATTATCACTATCGCAGTGAAAATTCCTCGAGCGGTGAGTTGGATACCAAAATGCAGGCCTTGGAATACGTTGAGGGTGTGCTGGGTGAGCCATCTGATTTTGGTGTCAGCGCCTCATTATCCGACCTGTTCAACTCTATGGAACAGTTGGGAAGCGAGCCTCATAATCTGAGCATCAGGGAAACTGTGGTGCAAAATGCCGTCAAGTTGACAGATGCCTTCAGGACCATCAGCGGTTCACTCGGGGATTATCTAGGGAAGATTGACGACAACATCACCATGGTTGCCCAGGAAATCAACCGGGTAGGGGTACAGATTCTGGGACTCAACGAGACCATTCATCAGTACGAGATTAGTGGAGCCAATGCCAACGACCTGAGGGACCAGCGCAATCTGTTGGTTGATACTCTTTCCGGGATGGCTCCGGTCGAGGTGAGCGAGACGGAATCGGGTGAATATCGCCTCTTTATGGGTTCAAACCCCTTTATCAACAACATGGAAATGAACTCTCTGGCGGTGATACCCACTTTGGATACACCCTACAGAGGTGATCAGTTAAATCAACTCTACTGGGAGGGCAACGACAGTCCAGTGGATATGGCCGGAGGCGAACTGGGTGGACTGTTCTCTATACGGGACGGTGCAACTGGGGATGATCAGGGTATCCCGTACTACATGGATCAGCTGGACCTACTGGCTAAGTCCGTCATTTCGCGATTCAACGAGGTCAACCGTGAGGGATATACTCTCCCTGTTGATGGCAATGAATCCAGACAGAATGTGGATTTCTTTGATTCGGATTTGACTACGGCGGCAAGTATTAGGGTCTCCTCTGCTCTGCTGCAGAGTGGTGGAAACATTGCTGCGGCATCGGAAGAAGTTGGAGATAATAATTGGGGCAACAATGGGAATCTGATACTCCTTAGTGGTATCCGGGAGGAGTCGGACGTCGCTGTGGATGGCCGTTCAATCGGCAACATGGAGTCCTTCTACCAGAGTGTTGTATCAGACCTGGCCATCAATACCAGCTACTACAAGAATCGCAGTGAAAGTCAGCGGGAACTAACAGAACATATAGAGAATCAAAAGCTCTCTGTATCTGAGGTGTCTATCGACGAAGAGATGGCCAACATGGTGCAGTACCAGCAATCCTACAATGCGGCCGCCAAATTAATAGCTGTGGTCGATGAGATGTTGAATACCCTCATCAATGTAGTCGGAGGATAAGACGAATTATGAGAATAAGCAGCAAAATGTTGTCACGGCAGTTCATGAGTAATTTAAATAATGTCTATCGCCAGCTCACTGATGATCATACCAAAGTATCCACCGGTAAGGCTTTTCAGAAACCATCAGAGGATCCCATCAGTGCATTGCAAAGTATGGATGTCACGCGGGAACTTGAGCGTATGGAGCAGTACGAGAAAAATATAGATAGAGCCAAGAGCCAACTCATGGAAAGTGAGAATGCACTAAGTGGTGTCTCGGATTCGCTGATTGAAGTGAAAACCATATTGCAGAAGGCTATGAACGGGACCATGAACGATGAGAATCGGGATTCGATGGCACAGGTCGTTAGCAGTATGAAGGACAACATCGTGAACCTTCTGAACAGCGAATATGGTGGTAGCTATCTGTTTGGTGGATACAATTCGGCATCGGCGCCGTTTTCTTCTGAAGGGTATAATGGTCAGACGATTGAAATCATGGGTGATGCAGAGGCTATAGAACTGAATAACCAGCGGATAAAAATCAAGACGGGACGTAGTACGGATATGGCTGTGTCTCTACCCGGCCTTGAGATTACCGGTTATGGAGCGGATAATTTATTGACACTGTTGGATGATATCCAGCAGAGTCTTACGAATGGTGACGATTTATCGGCTTTTGAGGGCCAGACGGAAAAAATTGACGATTTCTTCGGCCGGGTAGAGAAGCTGGTGTCATCTGTAGGCTCTCGGGTTTCCAACCTTGAGGTCATGGAGACACAGTCTACGGATAGTCAATATAGCCTATCTGGTTATCTCTCTAGTCTTGAAGATGTGGACATTGAACAGGCCATCACAGATTTCAGGACCACGGAAATGGTCTACAATGCGGCGTTGGCTGTAGGTGCCAAAATTATCCAGCCCACGCTGGTCGATTTCCTGCGATAGGAGTGAAAGATGATGAATGATAAAATCATGGACCAGGGAATCACTTTTGAGAAGGGATTGTATGGTCTGGAGCATTTAAAAAGATATCAGCTTGTCGACTGTGAGGACGATCTGGAAAGCCCTTTCAAGATGATGCATTCTCTTGATGATTCGAAGGTAAGCTTCATCGTGGTTTCACCTCATGAGATTCATGAGGACTACGATATTGAAATAGAGGACTTTGAGCTGGAAAGCATCGGGGTGCAGGACGAGTCGGATGTGCTGGTCATGAGCATCGTATCCTTTTCAGGGAAGGACCGCACCTTATCGGCCAATCTTAAGAGCCCGTTGATTTTGTCCATGTCCTCGAATAAGGGTAGGCAGATTATATTGAATGATAGTCCATATCCAGTGCACTTCGACTTGAAGGCTGGATCGTAGGAAGGACCCATATGTTAGTAATAACCAGAAAAAATAGGGAATCGATCCTCATCGGAGAGGATATTGAGATTCAGATTATAGAAATAGGACATGGCAAAGTGAAGATTGGTATTCAGGCTCCGAAAAGCTGTAGGATCGTGCGTAAGGAGATCCTAGACCAGATTGAGAAGAGTAATCAGGAGGCCATGCTGGATATTGAAGAGATCGATGTAAGTGTTCTTTTGCCGCTGAGTCGTCAGAGTAAGTAGATATTTGTGAAGGGGGAGTGTTTCATGGACGTGCAAACCATTAGATCAGTGAAATCCATCAGTTTTGAAAGTGTAGGTCGGGACCTGTCACGTAATTCGGCGGAAAAACCCAAGGAGACGGTGGAACGCATAAATTTTGAGCTGGACAGTGTAATCCGGCAAGAAGACGTCAAGGAAGCGCTGAACCATCTACAAGATGAGCAGGTTCTGGCCGACAACAAGGTGGAATGTTATTTTCACGAAGAGACGGGGCGTTACGTGGTCCGCATCAAGGATAAGAAGACGGAAGAGCTGATTCAGCAGATTCCGGCACAGAAGATTCTGGATTATGCTCAGGGTTTGTTCGAGTATCTAGGTATCCAGGTGGATGTAAGTATTTAGGAGGAAGCACATGGTTAGTTCAGTCAGTGAAAGCACAGCATCCTATAAGGACCTGAGGGTCAGCGGCCTGGTCAGCGGTATGGACACCGAGGCAACGGTGGACAAGTTACTTTCTTTCGAGAAGAACAAGGTGGCCTCCTATGAGGCCAGTAAGCAGAAAATCGAATGGGAGCAAGAAGCCTACCGGGATATTATGGACAACTTGCAGGATTTTGAGGACGATTTTTTTGAAGTTCTCGATTCGGATAATAATATTCTATCGACCAGCGGCGTTAAATCTGTGGATATTTATAATGTGGACGGCGATTCCACGCGCTATCTGGAGATGTCTGCTGGTTCAGAAGCCATTGAGGGGGCTTATATCATCAATGAGATAACCCAGCTGGCGACAGGTGCATCCATCAGCAGCGGAGCGGATTGCAAAGGAAGCATCGAGGCTTCTACAAACTTGTCGAATCTCTCCTACCCAACTGATTATACGGATAAGACTTTCAACGTAAATCTTGATGGACTTACTAGGGAAATTGACATGAGCGGCAGTTATGCTGATGAGGCAGCTCTCGTAGATGGGATGAATCAGAAACTGGAAGACGTTTTCGGCGCAGGTCGAATTGAAGCTTCTCTCACAGTAGACAACACATTGTCACTATCAGCTGGTAATTCAATACTTACCGTGACCAGCGGAGCGGACGGTGCGAACTTCTTGAGCGAGATAGGTATGACCAGTGGTGCCAAGAACATCGTCAACCTGGATGGCAGTTCAGAGGCGATCTTCGGGGAAAGCGAAAACTTGTCTTTTCGTATAAATGGGGAACTGTTTACATTCGATAAGACGGTTTCCATCCGCAACATCATGAGTGAAATAAACAGTTCAGAAGCGAATGTCAATATGACCTACAGCAGTATGGCGGATCGTTTCACATTAACATCCAAGGAGACGGGAGCTAGTTCAAAGCTGGAAATTGAGAATCTGACGGGACGTTTATTCGGCGCTGACAGTTATCTGAATATTGGGGATGGCTTGGTGCAGAACGGTCAGGATGCCGTTTTCTATCTTAATGATCCCAATAAGTTGGATCCCATATACCGTAGCAGCAATTTCACCACCATAGACGGAGTCAACATGCAACTGAAGCAGACGACTACGGAAGCCATAGACTACACAGTTGGGAGTAATACTGCAGGTGTATATGACAAGATTGAGAATTTTGTCAAGAATTTCAACGAGCTTTTCGAATCTATCAGTGAGAAGGTAAGCGAGAAAGTCGATTTAGACTATGCGCCCTTGAGCGACGAGCAACGCGATGAAATGAGCGAGAGTGAAATCGAGAACTGGGAGGAACAGGCCAAAAGCGGTATCCTGAGAAACGATTCCATCCTACAGGACTTGGTCAAGGATTTCCGAAATGCATTCTGGGACAAGATTGACGGTACCAACATGTCTCTTTATGATATTGGAATCGAGAATTCTGATGACTATAACACATTCGAACTGGAGATTGACGAGACCAAGCTTAAGAAGGCTATTGCTGACGATACGGTTCAGGTATTGGAGCTATTCAACAAAGAGGGAATCGCCTACAGCGCCACTATGAGTTCTGCTGATCGCGCGGATCGCTATGAATCATCAGGATTTGCCCAGCGCCTCCATGATATTTTGGAAGATAATATGCGCACCAACAGGAATCGGTTTGGCTACAAGGGACTTTTAGTAGAAAAGGCGGGGCTGGATGGAGATTATACTGATACCAATAACCTGCTTAATGAGAAAATTTTTGCGGTGGAAGAGAAGATTAAAGAGGCCATAGAGAAGATGAATGCTAAGGAAGACTATTACTTCAAGCAGTTTACCGCCATGGAAACTGCGATACAGCGGATGAATGCCCAGAGCGAGTGGCTTTATTCCCAGTTCACAGAATAGGGAGGGAAAACCATGTACAATCGTAATAAGAATTTTGCCAACACCTATCAGGAACATAGCGTGATGACGGCTACTCCAGCTGAACTGACTCTGATGCTCTATAACGCTTGCATCAAGGATATCCGCATCGGGAAAGAGTACATCACTCAAAAGCAGTTCGACAAGGCCAATATGTCCATTCAGAAGGCACAACTGATTATCGGGGAGCTATTATATACCTTGGATCCCGCTTATCCTGTGGCAGAAGATATGAAGAAACTCTACGAGTACATTCTCCAGTCTCTGATTCAGGGCAACTTTAAAAAGGACCTGCAGCTGCTGGACGATGCGATAAATTTAGTCGTCGAGTTTCGGGATGCTTGGTACCAGGCCATGAAAATCAGCGATGAAGAGGGTATGAAAAGTGCCATTTAATATACGTACATATCTTTCGAGATATCTTGAATTGACCGAACAACAGAAGCAGGCCATCGAAGAAAATGACATGGAAACCCTAAACCGGCATATCCGGGAAAAAGAGCTGGTGATTAATCAACTGCAGGTTGTGTTGAAGGATGAGCAGTGGCCGGATTTAGAAGACCCTAGGGAATTGATAGAGAGAATCTCCCTTTTGGAGAACTCCAATTCCAGGGTCCTAATCACTACCAAGAGTGCTTTGGGACAACAGATCCAAACAACGAATCAACGAAAAAAAGTGCTAGATAGTTATAAAAGTTGTCTTTAGCCCTTCAGAAAATTAATAGGCCTCCGTTATAGATAGTGAACAAGGACAAGGATGTCCAATAAAAATACACGGAGGTATTATTATGAGAATTAACAACAACCTGATGGCTATGAACGCCCACCGTTACCTGAGTGCGACTGGTTCCAAACAGTCCAAGTCTTTGGAGAAACTGAGTTCCGGTCTTCGCATCAACAGTGCGGCTGACGACGCAGCCGGATTGGCCATTTCCGAGAAGATGAGATCTCAGATTCGCGGATTGGATCAAGCAGCCAGCAATGCACAGGATGGCATCTCCATGCTGCAAACCGCAGAAGGTGCATTGCAAGAGGTAGACTCT
>DAOUPV010000020.1 GCA_030625965.1 Clostridia bacterium | reverse complement strand
CCAACGAGCTTTTCTTCTAGTCCTGGATAGCAGGTGGCTTTTCTGCCATTAAGTAACCCCATGTTTCCAAGGATGGACGGAGCGGCGCAAATGGCTGCTACCGGAAGGTTGTTCTCCATGCGGAAGGCCAGAGCTCTTCGGAGATGCTCGTCCTTCTCCAGGTTCAGGGTTCCAGGCATGCCACCAGGCAGCACCACCAGTTCGGCGGTCATGAGATTTGCCTCTTGGATGCTCAAATCACAAAGGATGCTTAGCTTGTGCGCTCCCTCGACAGACATGGTCTGGGAATCCGGTTGCACGGCTACGGTCTGTACCGCAAAGCCCGCACGTCTCAGGATATCTACGGGGGTAACGGCCTCGATTTCTTCGAAACCGGGGGCCAACAGTATATAAATCATAGGACCTCCTTATATCTACGGACTGCTGCGGGAACCAGGTCAGACTGTGTGCGCAGCGCATCCGTTGCACATGTAAATTTTACCACAGAATCGCTCTTCTAGGGCGGATCGTAAAGGACAGACGTGAATAACAGGATGGAAAGGAACGGAAAGATGAACTCTAATCTACCAAACCTGTTGTGTGTCGGCGCCCAGAAAGCAGCGACCTCCAGCTTGTACCAAATGCTGCGGCAACATCCACAGGTGTATGTACCGGAACGTAAGGAACTACATTTCTTCGATGCGCCCGATTACCGACAGGATCTAGATTCCTACCGAAAACATTTTAGGGGAGCCGAGGATTATCCAGTACGGGTGGATATCACACCGGCATATCTCTTTATGCCCCAGGTGGCGGAGCGTATCCATGAGTCTTTGGGCGACGAGACCAAGATCCTGATCCTGCTTCGGAATCCTATCGATCGGGCGGTCTCCCACTACCGCATGACCTACGGAAGGGGATGGGAGATACTCGATTTGGAACAGGCCTTTGCGTGTGAGCCGGAACGCTTGGCGGCATCAGGCCGCTCGAGATACCGTCAAAGCTATTTTAGCCGTGGGATCTATTCTGACCAGGTGGAGCGATTTCAGGAGAGATTCTCATCGGTCAAGATCATGCTGTTCGAGGACCTGCTGAATGAGACGGATGAGAGCATGGGAGAACTCTACGATTTCCTGGACATCGAATTCAGGCAGATTCCTCTGGCTAGCAGCAACAAAGGTGTGTCACCCCGTTCGTTGGTGTTGAACCGCTTCGTTAAACGTTACATCCAGCCTAAGGGGGAATCGGGACCGCGTCTGCTTGATTCTGCACGCTACAGACTGAGTAACGCCATCCGGCGATACAACCGGAGCGACAAGAGACTCAAGGTGCAGTTGAGCGATGAGTTCTACCAGACACTTCAGCGGTATTACCGAGAGGATATTGAGCGATTGGAACTGCTGATCGGGAAGGATTTATCACACTGGAAAGAGAAAGAGAACAGATACAGATAATGCTTGGAGGATATAGATGATAATTTTGCATGTGTCACCAATACTCATGAAGGTAGCCAACGGACCGAGATTTTCCGTACCCGGACTGACCAGCGGTCTGAACCGGATCGAGGGCGTTCGAGCGGCCATACTCAATACAGCACCGGAGGAGAAGCTGGAGGCAGCCGAGGCGGAAGCCTACGATTTCCCTTTCTTTCCCCGATACGGGAGGATTGCCAATCTGCCGGAACCGTTCAACCGGCCGGATCTGGTGATTTTTCACGGAATCTACAAGCAGCGCTACCTACCCCTTTGGTGGGAGGTAAGGATGCGAGGAATTCCATATGTGGTGACGCCCCGGGTCAGCCTGACCCGAGAGGCCCAGGGCCAGAGCAGTTGGAAGAAACGGCTGGCCAATGCCCTGTTCGTTAACAGCTTCATCCGACGTGCGGCTGCTATCCACTATCTAACCAAGCGGGAAATGGACGAATCAGTCCAATTCGGAGGCAACTGCTTCGTAGTGGGAAACGGTATAGAGCTTTCCGAATCATCTGAGCGGGGCGGGAGAAACGGTAGCAATATGATTTTTATCGGCCGCTACGATATCCGCCACAAGGGGCTGGATGTCCTGATGCTGGCCATCGGCCACATCAAGGATGCGATGCAAAAGAAGGGACTGACCATCGATCTGTATGGTTCCAGGAACAAAGAGCGTCAGCTGTTGCAGCAGCAGGCCGAGGTCAACGGACTGGACGAGGTACTTACGGTACACGGACCGGTTTACGGCAAGATGAAGGAAGAGGCGCTATTGCGTTCGGATCTCTTCATTGCTACTTCGCGTTTCGAAGGACATCCAATGGCCGTACTGGAGGCCATGAGCCAGGGAATGGCTGTCTTGGCCACGCCTGGGACAAACATGGCTGAGGAGATCGAAGAGACGGGAACCGGATGGGCAGTGGATTTGGATTTCAGAGATGTCGGGGAGGCCATCCTCAAAGCTTTTGAGGACAAAGAGGAATTGGCCCGAAGGGGCGATATGGCCAGAAAACTGATTGAGGAGCAATATACTTGGGAGAAGATTGCAGAGAAGACTTTGGAACAGTATGAAAAACTACTGAGTATACGGAAGGACACTGATAGCAGATGAAACGACAAGCCATATTCATTGGGGGATGTGAACGCAGCGGAACAACCATGCTGGGTTCCTATCTGGGCAAGCATCCGGACCTGTTGGTGACACCAGAGTCACAATTCAAGCTAGGGCTGATGCGATACACTGCTGAGGATGGAGCGATAGACCTGGAGCAGGCCATGGCATATCTAAGGAGCGAGTATCGCTTTGCATCTTGGAAGATCTCCCTGGATGAACTGGCCACGCAACTGGCCGGAAAGCCCAGGATAAGTTACCAGGATTTGATCGAGCTCATCCTGGATCAATATCAGGACAAGTATCAACCGGGTGAAACCCGATACTGGGTGGACCATACGCCCAACAACATGCGCCACGGACTTAGGCTGAACCGTCTGTTCCCAGATGCCAAGTTCATCCATATCGTGCGGGATGGCAGAGGGGTGGCCTATTCCTACCGCCAGGTGACCTGGGGACCATATGAGACTTACTTCTCCGCTAAGGACTGGGTTTCCAAGGTGGGGCACGGGCTTGCGCTGGAACATCATCTGGGGTCGGACAAGCTGCTGCTGACCCGGTATGAGGATATTCTGGAGGATCCCCGGACGGAAATATCCCGGATTTGCGCGTTTCTGGGACTGGACTACAATGAATTGGCTGCCGGTCAGGAACGGTTCAGTGTACCTGACCATTCCCAAAAACAGCATGCCTTGGTGGGCAAGGGACTGAAAAAAGAGAATCGGGGCCGATGGCGAGAGGGACTCTCTGAACGGGATATACGCATTTTCGAATCGATTACAAAGGACTTTCTTCCTTGTCTGGGTTATGATCTCTTGTTCAGCCCGAGCCTACAGGAATTCAGTGTTGGGGATAAAGTCGTATCGGGTTTGCGAGAGGCTGTTCGCAAGGTGGAAAAGCGCGGTCGAAAGTTGAAACGCCGGTGGTGTAGACGGTTCAAACGCTCATAGCGATGGCCAATGGAGGTAACTTTGCGAAAAATCATCTGTTTGATTGGATATCATAAGACTGGGACAAGTTGGTTCCAATATGAGTTGTTCAGTAGGAACGCTTGCTTCCATATGTTGAACCGTAAGCTGGTTCGGGACACATTGGTCGCACCCGGTTCATTGGAATTCAATCCTTCTCACGCCCGGGAAACCTTTGAGAGGGAGTTCCAAAAAGCCGGAGAAGACCAGATCGTGGTCTTGGCCGAGGAAGAACTGAGCGGCAATCCGCATAACGGGGGAAAAGGCGGGTACGCGGAGAAAGAACTCGCTGAACGGTTGCAGAGGACCTTTGCAGATGATGAGCTACATGTTAATCTTGTGTTGCGCAACCAACCAGACATGATTCACTCGACCTACAGGCAGTATGTCAAGATGGGTGGCAGATTGAATCTTAAGAGATATCTGCATCCGCCGGCGGGCGATCGAAGGGATTATTTCAGTTACCGCTATTTTCGGTACAGCCCCATGGTCTCTTACTGCCGCAGTGTGTTCGGCGAAGCATTGCATGTCTTTCTCTATGAGAGGTTTGCCGATGATTCAGAAGACTTTTTGAAGCGGTTCCTGCGTGAGAACGGATTGGAAGGCCTGAAGGTTCAGGCAGATACCGACAGGCGCATCAACGCATCAATTAGTAGCAGTGCTGCCAACCTGCAGCGTTTAGTCAACCATATCTCTGTGGTCAGCGACCTGAACAGCGAAAACCTGATCAACCTGCCTGCTTTGGGCAAGGTGACAAGAAAACTGCTGGTCCGCTGGAAAGCGGGCAAAAGAGGGTCCGGGGAACTGGGCCTTGGGCTGAAGCAGGAAATTGAGGAAGAGTACAGAAACGACAACCGCAAGCTGGCTGAATTGCTGGGACCGAAATACAGTCTTGAAACATGGGGTTACCCGCTGTAAGCTAGAAGCTGATACTAGGAGGATATGCCGGGAAGATGAATGGAAACGAAATTAAGTATAAAGACAACCTCATATCGATCATCGTACCGGCGTTCAATGCCGAGAAGACGTTGGAGATGACCATACGCAGCATCCAGGGCCAAAGCTATGACCGTTGGGAGGTCTTGGTGGTGGATGATGCTTCTTCGGATGCTACCGGGGAATTGATGCGTCGTCTGGCCGAGGCGGATCACAGGATCCACCCCATATTCCTTGAGAAGAACCAAGGGGCAGCCGTGGCCAGGAACGAGGGGTTGAGACAGGCGGAGGGTCGTTATGTGGCCTTTCTGGATGCTGACGATTACTGGGATTCCCTGAAGTTGGAGAAGCAACTGGAGTTCATGCAACGAAACAGCTATGGATTCACCTATACGGGATACACTAACGTTTATGGACGTAGTGACAGGGGGGACAGACTGGTCAAGGTACCGGAATCGCTTGATCTTGCCGCTTCTCTTAAGAATACTGTCATCGGATGTTTGACGGTCATGATCGACAGGGAACGGATCGGGGAGTTCTATATGCCCGAAATCCGCAGCGGGCAGGACCATGTGGCCTGGTGGCACATCCTGGAACAGGGACACAGGGCCTACGGTCTGCAGGAGAATCTGGCCTATTACCGGATCGGCAGACATACGCTCAGTTCCAATAAGCTCAGGACCGCCAGGAAGCGCTGGCACAACTACCGGCAGGTCATGGGTTTCTCCAGAATCAAGGCATTATATTATTTTTCTTTTTATGTCTATCACAGTTTACACAAACATTATTTCTAAAATGAAAGGACGGGATTTTATCCCGTCCTAAGCTTTTTTACTGATGGCTTTCCACAAGGATCGCATCATGTTCTTCTCCTCCTGGTTGACCAGGTAGCGGAAGATCTGAAATCCGTAGAGAAGAGCATACAGTATGCTGACCAGCAGGATGCGGTACAGATAGTGGAAATCCATGAAGCCCATCAGCAGGTGCACGATGAGAGCTGAGCTGCCCATGCTGGCCAGAATGTAGAGATACTGGCGGTTGAAAGGCTGGAACCTCATGTGGTGATAGAGGAACATCAGGTTCATCGTGTTGGAAAGCACTATAGCGACCATTGTGGCGACGGCTGCCCCCATGATGCCGAAGCGGGGGATCAGCAGGCCATTGAGTATGATATTAGACCCCATGACCACGAGCTTGGTATAGAGGCTGTATCGGGGATGGCCTGTCATGATGTTGATGCTGTCGGCTGTGCCGGTCATGGCATTGACGATCAGACCCAAACCCACGATAACCAGTACGGCGGAACCGGATACGAATTCTGGTCCTACCACCCGCATCAGGTCCGGTGCCAGCAACAGAAGCATACCGAAGAGCAGTAGATTGAACACGGACACCCATTTGGTGGAAAGGATGTAGAGCTCCTTGAGCTCGCCTATTTTATCCTTGTGGTAGAGCTCGGCGATTACCGGTCCTATGGTGGTTAGCAGCGAGGCGTAGGCGATAGTAGTCAATCCGGCGAACTGTCTGGCCACCCGGTAGATACCGACCTGGGAAGAATCAAGATAGTAGCCGATCATGAACTGATCGATATTGCCAGAAATTATGCCGACCAGGCCGCTGAAAAGCAGAGGCATGGAAAATTGCAACAGACGTTTGGCCATCGGACCGGAAAAAGAAAATCGTCCGATGAGTCCGTAGGTCTTCAACCGCCAGGCCAGAAAGATTACTACGCAGATAGTGTAGAGGTAGAATGGGATGATCAGGCTGTAGATGTTCTGTACCCGAAAGACCATCACGAAAACTACCAGCAGTATCAGCTTGCTACTGGGAACGATCAGGTTTTTGACATAGATCTGTTCCTTGATGCGTTTGCTGCCCCGGATCAGGGATAGCATACCGCCCTGAAGGCCCAATATCAGGATGCTGGGTGCCAGCATCAGGAAATTGGTGCGGTAGGCCGGATCGTTCAGCAGATGCTCGGAGATGCTGCTGGAAAATATGACCAGCAGGGCTATGATCAGCAGACTGGTGAGGACGGGGATCATAAGCACCAAGCTGCTGATGCGATGACGTTCCTGCGGATCTTCTTTATATAGGGGTAGGAAATGCACCGCCCCACTGCCAAGTCCCAGTTTGGACAAGCTCAGGAAAAAGGATAGGAAACTGAGCAGATAGATGTATTCCCCGTAGGTTGCAGCACCCAACAAGCGACCGACGATGATGGCAAATATGAAGTTGATAATCCTGCTGATTACGTTGCCGATTGTCACCAGGAATGATTTTTGGCCTACATGCTTGATGGACGAATTCATAAATGCTCCTCATTGGTTCCGCCTCTGCGGATACTGTTATGGTTGGCTACATGATACCACTATCAGTCTGGCAAGACAATCGCAGACTTGATATGGGATCGTTGCATAGTTTTCGCTAACTTACATGGCCCTTTGACTCCGTGAATGGTATAATTTTAAGGTATAAATCTGATGAAAGCTTAAACTATTTAAACTGAACAACTTTTGACACCGAGGAGGAAATATGGACAAATCACTAAGTATTATCATTCCTTGCTACAACGAAATCGAGACTATAGAAGTGATTCTCAAAAAAGTAAGACAAGCACCGGTAGAGGACCAGGAGATTATCGTGGTCGATGACTATTCTACCGACGGTACCCGGGAAGTGCTACAGGGCGAACTGGCGCCATATATAGATAAATTGGTTTTGCACGAGAAAAACCAGGGCAAAGGCGCTGCCTTACGCAGCGGATTCGCTCATGCCTCCAAGGAAGTGGTTATCATCCAGGATGCGGATCTTGAATACGATCCCCAGGAATACCCGGTCGTGGCCGGACCGATTTGGTCTGAGGAATATCCGGTCGTCTATGGCTCCCGATTCCTGGAGCGGGTGAAGCACGAAAGGGCCTACAGAATGAATATCTGGGCCAACACTTTTCTTACAAAATTGAGCAATGTGCTGACCAGACAGAAACTCAGCGACATGGAAACCTGCTACAAGGCCTTTCGGCGGGATATCATTCAGTCCATCGACATCGTAGAGGATCGTTTCGGCTTCGAGCCGGAGATTACTGCGAAAATATCCCATAAGGGCATCAGAATACATGAAGTACCCATCTCCTATTACCCTAGGTCTAAGGAAGAAGGCAAGAAAATCGGGCTTTCGGACGGACTCAGGGCCATCTACTGTATCCTCAGGTACCGCTGATCATGAGGGATATGAACAAGCTTATCCGGCAGTTTACTTCCTACTTGATGGTGGGGGGCGGCGCAGCCCTAGTCGAGTGGAGTGCCTTTGCTCTACTGTATCTGGGGTTGGATGCACACTACATCCTGGCCACATTTGTGGCCTTTATACTGGCCACTTTCGCCAACTTCCTGTTAGGAAAGCGTCTCACCTTCAGAAAGGCTCAGTCAGGACTTAACAGTAGCCAGGAGATGGCAGCGGTCTATCTGATCAGCGCAGTGGGCCTGGCGCTTAACATGCTGCTGATGTACCTCCAGGTGGCGCGATTGGGATGGCCCGGTATGCCGGCCAAGATTATGGCTACGGGTATCGTACTGGTCTGGAACTTTTTGATGAGAAAAATCTATTTATACAAAATATAAGGAACGAAGAGGTCGGTGATGGAAATGAAACGAATTTTGGTTGCAGGCGGTGCAGGCTTCTTGGGATCACATCTTTGCGAACGACTGTTGGGAAAAGGACATGAGGTGCGGTGTCTGGATAACATGCGCACCGGGAGTCTGGAGAATATCAAAGAGTTGATGCGGAATCCCAAGTTCACGCTGGTAGAGCATGATGTGACCGATCCATATGACTGGGAATGTGATGAGATCTACAATCTGGCCTGTCCCGCCAGTCCGGTGCACTACCAGAAGGATCCCATCTACACCATGAAGACCAGCTTCCTGGGAGCGTATTGGCTGCTGGAACTGGCCCGCAAGTATGGAGCCAGGATCTTGCAGTGCAGCACCAGCGAGGTCTATGGCAATCCAGATGTACATCCCCAGAAGGAAAGCTATTTTGGTAACGTCAATCCTCACGGAATACGTTCCTGCTACGACGAAGGCAAACGGGCGGCGGAGTCGCTGTTCTTCGACTACCACCGGAAATACCAGATCCCCATCAAGGTTGTCAGGATATTCAACACCTATGGCACCAAGATGGCCATGAACGATGGGAGGGTGGTTTCCAAATTCATCATTCAGGCGCTACGGGGTGAGGACATCACCGTTTATGGCGATGGGTCCCAGACCAGAAGCTTCTGCTACGTGGACGACCTGATTGATGCCATGGTCCGGATGATGCACAGTGAGGATTCGGTGGTCGGTCCGGTCAACATCGGCAGACCCGAAGAGGTCACCATGCAGGAACTGGCGGACAGGGTGCTGAGCCTTACCGGTAGCAGTTCGCAGGTGGTCTACCACGAACTGCCCTCGGACGATCCAGTGAAGCGCTGCCCTGACATCAGCCTGGCAAGGGAACTGCTCCAGTGGGAGCCAAATACCACATTGGAACAGGGATTGCTTGAAACGGTATCCTACTTCCGCTCCCAGTTGGAAGGAGAATCACCTTGCTGAGAAAGTCAGAGAAGAATGAGAGCCTGTGGTTTGACAGGCTAATGACGGCAATAGGCTGGGTGGCCGTAGCCTTGGGAATTGCGGCAGTGATCCTGCTTTACAAGACGAGTCGGTCGCTCTGGCTGGATGAGGGATTCCTGGCCTATTCACTCAGCAAGCGTTCGCTCATGGAAATGGCATCCAGAATACTTGACATCGACCAGATAGCACCGATCCTATACTTGTATGTGGTGAAGATCATCACCTTGCTGTTCGGCAATTCGGAGTTCACACTCAGAATTTTCTCATTTGTCAGTTATCTGGGAATGCTGTCCTGCGCCTATTATCTATTGAGTAGGGTATATAAGATTTCCTGGCCAATTCTTGGTGTAGGATTCATCGCGACCATGAGGGTGCTACTTTATTACGCCAACGAGTTCAAACCCTATATGAGCGACTGCTTCTTCATCCTGTTGGTGCTGGTTCTGTATGACTTGTACAAGAGGGAGAGGCTACGGTTTGAAGTGCTGACCGCTGTGTCCATGGTCCTGGTCTGGGCATCCAGTCCGTTGATCTTCTTCCTGGGGGCCATCTATATCTATGAACTGATAAGCAGCTTGAAGCAAAAAGATACGGTCGGAATCCGCCGGACGGCAGTAGACGGGGGGCTGGTGCTGCTCAGTTTTCTGGTGAACTACTGGTACTGGCTTCGTCCAGTGGCTCAGAGCGAGTTTATGATTGGTTACTGGGAGGATTCGGTATTCCCGATCTTCATCCGAAGTTTCGAAGACATTAAAATGATTGTGCATCTGCTACTCGGATTCAGCAGCACGTTTTCCTACTCTTCTGCGCTGCTCTTCGCTTTGGGTGCTGTAGGAGCAATCGCTTCCACCATAAAGAAAGAGAGCACCACCGGGGTAATCTTGTTGGGAATCTTACTCACTCTGGTAGCCTCGGCCATCGGCAAGTATCCCTTCAACACCAGGCTGGTACTGTTCCTCTATCCCTTACTGGGAATACTGGTCTTTTTGGGCTTGGAAGCACTGATAAATAACTTGAATGGAGCCAGGAGGAGCATCATAGTAGTCCTGGTAGCTATCATAATGATTTCTAACTACTCATCTTTGGAGTTTTTGAATCAGGAGGCCAGATACCGTCGCCACTATGAAATCAACAATCTGGTCACCTATGTACAACAGGAAATCCAGACGGATGAAAAACTCTTTGTCTATGCCCCGACGATGTCGGCTTTCCTATATCGTAACGGATACGAAGAAAAACATATCGGCGATGGAATCAGTCCTGACCTGGATAATGTCATCATCGGGGAGCACTGGGAGCTGCTGGGTGAGGAGGGGAATGAAGAAATCCGCTCCCTGCTGGAGGAGGAGCGTTTGTATCTTCTGTTCAGCATGAATAGAGGCGAGGACATGAATCACCTGCTTAGAGCAGTAGGGGATGCCGGCTATCTGGAGCTGGTCCGCAAGGATACGGGGACGCCGTTGTATTACTGTAGCCATTCAGTGGAAGATGTGAAATCCCGCCCGGGACTGCGTCTTGTAAAGCAGAATGTGAGCGAAGATGGCGTCAGCCTGACATTTGAGATAAGCGCTGGTCCGGAAGCGTATCTGAAGCATGAACTAGGTCAGATGATTCATATCGTGGCCAAGGAGGCTCCGGAATTGGAATTCAAGATAGAAAGCAAACAGATTGCTCCCGGTGCATTACGCGAAAAGACGGTCAGGTTCAGCTGGCCGGAAAATCTGGATTTATTGAGCTTCAACTTGCGCAGCGAGTCCTTCTGGTTCGATGAGCTGGGAACTGAGACGGTGGTAGTTACACGGGAATCATTATTCGAGGATAGGTAGGGGATATGAGAATCATCATAACCGGAAGCCGGGGCCAACTGGGCAGGCAGATGTTGAGGGTGCTGGACAAGCGCCATGATATACTTGCATTGACCAGGGAAGATCTGGACATAACCAGTAAGGAAGAATTGGAACATGCGGTCGGGGAATACGAACCGGATGTGCTGATCAACGCGGCCGCCTATACCCATGTGGATGAGGCTGAGTCGGAGCCTGAGCTGGCATATGACGTCAATGTGGTAGCGCTGAAACATATGGCTACGGTCTGTGCGGCCAGAGACATCCTGCTGGTTCATTATTCCACTGACTATGTCTTCGGGGGCGGCTTTTCAGGACGACCCTCTCCGTTCGGGGAGGAAGACGGACCGGAGCCTCTGAACGTATATGGCAGAAGCAAGCTGGAGGGGGAACGAACTGTCATGGATTTGCACGGACGCAGTATCATACTAAGATCCAGCTGGCTGTACGGCAAGGGCCGGAATTTTCTGGGTACCATGCTCGATCTGGCAGATGGTGGCAGAGAGGTCCGGGTGGTGAACGACCAGGTTGGCTCCCCGACATCTGCCATGGAGTTGGCGCGGGTTACAGAATATCTGCTTGAGCGATACGAGTCAGGTGAGCTGGATGAGAGAGCGGCTTATGGTCTGTACCATGCCAGCTGCACGGGCCAGACCAGTTGGTACGGTTTCGCCCAGAGGATTTTTGAGATGGCAGGATGCGTTGTCGACCTGAAACCCGTCGGAAGCGAGGAATATCCCTCAAGGACGGTACGTCCCGGCTATTCGGTGCTGGAGAACAGGCGACTGGAAAAACTTTGGGACTACCATATGAAAAGTTGGGAAGAGGCATTGGCGGAGCACATGCAGGAAAGGATGAGCGTATGAAAGGCATACTATTGGCGGGTGGAAAAGGATCAAGACTGTATCCCATGACCTATGGGATTTCCAAGCAGCTGATGCCTGTCTACGATAAACCCATGGTCTATTATCCCCTTTCTGTCCTGATGCTGGCCGGCATCAGGGAGATATTGGTGATTACTGCTGAACAGGACCAGGAAGCATTTAAGAGGACGCTGAGGGATGGCAGCCAGTGGGGTCTTGCGCTAGAGTACTGCGTGCAGGATGAACCTCGGGGTATTGCCGAAGCGTTCCTCTTGGGCGAGGCGTTCATCGGCAACGATTCGGTGGCTCTGGTGCTGGGAGATAATATCTTCTATGGCAGTGGTCTTTCCGACATACTGCGGCAGGTGATGGAAAAAGAAGAGGGTGCGACCATCTTCGGTTACTATGTGAACGAGCCGGAACGCTACGGGGTCGTGAGTTTCGACGATAACGGGAAAGCCATGTCCATCGTGGAAAAACCGAAGAATCCAACGTCCCATTATGCTGTGCCCGGCCTCTATTTCTATGACAACCGGGTGGTGGAGATGGCCAGGTGCATCAAGCCTTCAACGCGGGGTGAACTGGAAATCACCGCCATCAACCAGGCCTATCTGGATCAGGGTGCCTTGGATGTGGTGCTGCTGGGACGGGGCATGGCCTGGTTGGACACAGGGACCTGTGACAGCCTGATGGATGCCAGTAACTACGTGGCTGCCATTCAGAAGAGGCAGGGCATGATGGTTGCCTGCCTGGAGGAGATCGCCTACAAGAAAAACATGATTGATAAAGAGGGCCTCATGAATCTGGCGGACAACTTGAAAAGCACCGAATACGGAGCCTACCTGTGTAAACTGTGTGAAGAGTAGCGGGAGCAGACGGATGAACAATTTCAAGATATGGGAAACCTCCATCGAGGGGCTGAAAATCATAGAGGGAACAAGATACCCGGACGAGCGGGGGTACTTCAAGGAAGTATTCCGTCGGGACAGCTTTTCGGAGCTGGGACTACCTGGGGATTTGTGTCAGGGCAACGTGTCCTGTTCGGCGAGCGGTGTGGTCCGGGGGCTACATTACCAGAAAGAACATGCCCAGGGCAAACTGGTCGGGGTCATGAAGGGAGCCATCTATGACGTGGCAGTGGACCTGAGGAAGGATTCGCGGACCTTTGGCGCCTGGGAGGGTATGATGCTGACGGAGGACAACCAATGCCAGTTCTATGTGCCTGAGGGATTCGCCCACGGTTTCCTCTCGTTGGCAGATGATACGATGGTGCTGTACCACTGCACGGACATCTATTGTCCGGGTGCGGAAGCAGGCATCCATTGGCAGGATCCTACGTTGGCTATTGACTGGCCTCTTTCCGATGTGGAACGTATCCTTTTATCTGACAAGGATACCGAGCTGCCAAGCTACCAGTCAATCTTAGAAGAAGGGTGGGCCTATTCATGAGAAACATACTGGTGACAGGAGGCGCAGGCTTCATCGGGAGCAACTTCATCCACTTCATGCTCAAAGAGCATACGGATGTAAGGATCCTGAATGTAGACTGTCTGACCTATGCCGGCAACCTGGCCAATCTGAGAGAAGTGGAAAACGATGAACGCTATGAGTTCGTAAAGGAGGATATCCTGAACAGGGAGGTCATCGAGGACCTACTGAAAAGCAGGAACATAAACCAGGTGGTACACTTCGCGGCTGAATCCCATGTGGACAGGAGCATCGAGGACCCGACCAGGTTCATCAAGACCAATGTGGAAGGGACCATGAACCTGCTTTCTGCTTGTATGAAGGTCTGGCAGACCGGGAAAAGCGAGAACGGCTATCCCGTGTACCGGGATGATGTGCGGTATCTTCAGGTGTCGACTGACGAGGTGTATGGCGCGTTGGGTGATACCGGCGTCTTTACCGAGGCATCTCCTATCGCACCCAATAGTCCCTATGCGGCCAGCAAGGCCAGCGCCGACTTACTGGTGGCGGCTTATGCCAAGACCTACAGGTTCCCTATGAACATTACCCGTTGTTCCAACAACTATGGACCCAGACAGCACCAAGAAAAGCTGATTCCCCATATGATCAGCCGGGCACTAGTAGGAGACAGCTTGCCGGTCTACGGCGAGGGCCTGCAGGTCCGAGACTGGATTCACGTGAGCGACCACTGCCGGGCTTTGGACATGGTTTTGAGAGAAGGGGTTTTGGGTGAGGTTTACAACATAGGCGGGGAGAACGAATGGGCCAACATTGATCTGGTGACCCGGTTGCTTGACCTGCTCGGCTTGCCTAAAGATCGCATCCAGTTCGTCAGTGACCGTCTGGGACACGATTTCCGCTATGCCATCAGCAACGGGAAGATTCTCAAACTGGGTCATACGAACTGGATGGATTTTGACCGGGGCCTTATGGAGACCATAGAATGGTACAGGCGGAATCTGGAAACTACAGTACTATAGGAGTTTACATGCAACAGGACTTATCCATATCATTTCTGGTATATGACAATAGCAAAATCCTATATGATAATTTATGGAACCTGGTGGCCGCAGTGCCAACGGATTTTTCCTGCCGCCTCTATATCATAGACAATTACTCTGGGGACGGTTCCTGGCAGGAGATGCAGCGTTTCGAGCGGGATTTCAAGGTGAAGAGCGAGGCATACAGCCATGTTTCACTGGAGCTGGTCGCCAATCCGGAGAATGTGGGATTCGGTAGGGGCCACAACACCTTGCTGGGAAGGCTGGAGTCCAGGTACCACCTTGTGTTGAACCCGGATATCCGCATCGGCGGTCCAGAACAGATGGCCGCTATGATAGAATATCTGGAAGAGCACCCGGATGTTGGTCTGTTGGTGCCTCAGCTTAAGAATACGGACGGCAGCATACAGTATCTTTGCAAGAAGAATCCGACGCTGCTGGACCTCATGATCCGGCGGTTGCCATTTTCATTCTTACGGAGCAGGCAGGATGTCTACACCATGATGGAGTCGGGCTACGACCGCGTCATGGATGTAGAATACGCCTCTGGCTGCTTCATGCTGTTCAGGACTGAGGTGTTCCAATCCCTGGCGGGTTTTGATGAGCGCTTCTTCATGTATCTGGAGGATGCGGACATATCGAGAAGGGTCAACCAGGTTTCCAGGACCATATTCTATCCCCATGCCCAAGTTTTTCATGATTGGTATCGGGGTACCTACAAACATCCGAAGCTGTTCCTCATCAATGTGCATTCGATCATGCTCTATTTCAGTAAGTGGGGTTGGAAGCTATGGTAGGCCCGGTGCTGCCGCTGGTCAGCATCGTGCTGGCAACCTACCATCCGAACCCGGATTATTTCAGGGGACAGCTAAGAAGTCTTGAGGCGCAGACCTATCCCAACCTGGAATTGGTAGTGGTTGATGACAGCATATCGGATGAAGTGTTCGAGGAAGTAAGAGCCTCTCTTGATGAACAGATCAGGAGCTTTCCCTGTGAATTATTCCGCAATAAGGCGAACCTTGGCAGCACTAAAACCTTCGAGGCGGCTGTGCGTCGTGCCAAGGGGGAATATGTCTCATTCTGCGACCAGGATGATATCTGGTTTCCAGCAAAGACCGAAAGCTTACTAATGACTATAAAGAAAGAAGATGCGCTCCTAGCCTATTCCGACATGGAAATCATCGATGCTGAGGGAGTCCGCACTCACAAGACGGTGAGTAAGAAGAACAGGCGGATAATGCCGGTTCAAGGGGATGGCCTGTTCCCTTTTTTTCTTAAGAGAAACGCGGTCACCGGCTGCGGCATGATGGTTAAAAGGGAACTGGCTCTTCAAGCTATGCCTTATCCGGAGGAGTGGTACCACCATGACCACTGGCTGGCTCTTCATGCGTCTGCCGCGGGGAGTATTGTGTATGTGCCTCGGGCGCTGCTCAGTTACCGGATCCATGGCAGGAACCAGGTAGGGCTCAGGATGCTGGCAGGCATACATGATAAAGAGGATTACGCCGGGAAACTGGAGGAAAGCATCAGACGCATGGAGAATCTGATGGATGTCTTTCCGAAGCGTTCTGGGAGTATTGAGGAACAAATAGGCAACCTCAAGTTACGACTGGAAGGATTCAGCAAGAAGAGATTCATGCGATTGCTTAGGAGCAGGGATGTTTACGGCGAAGACCGGAGCCTGCGCTGGTTCGAGGCGCTCTATTCCGTGGTACCGGGCTGGATAGGGCGTTTAATGCTATGTTTGATACGAAAGATATGAAACAGGAGTTTGACTGATGAATGCGATTAAGAGACAAGTTGAAGTATTTATGGATCATAAGTATCTGTTTTACCTGCTGACCATGCGGGATGTGAAGAAGAAATACAAGAATTCCTACCTGGGGATTCTCTGGAGTCTTTTGAGCCCCCTGCTAGACATGATTATCTTGTCCATTGTGTTTTCTTCGCTACTCAGCAGAAACGTGGACAATTATCCGGTCTATCTACTCACCGGACGGTTGCTATTTCAGTTCTACACTTCTGGTTCTACGATTGCCATGCAATCCATCGTGGCAGCTGCGCCATTAATCAGGAAAATCTACATTCCAAAGTATATTTTAGTATTGTCCAAGCTTTGCTCCAACTATATCTTTTTCTTGATATCACTGATTGACTTGGGGCTGATTATGTTGGTGACCGGGCACAATATAACCTGGAATATCCTGTGGGGGATTCCCTATATGATTCTGATTTTCATATTTACAGTCGGGATAGGGATGGCCTTGTCTGCATTTGCTGTATATTTCCGGGACACGGAACATATATACAAGGTGTTTACCAATGCACTCTATTTCGCCAGTGCCATTATCTATCCGCCGGAAATCGTACCGCAGAAGTATCAGTTCATGCTGCAATTCAATCCGGTCTTTCATTTTCTGCAAGGCTTTCGCCGGGTGACCTATTATGGATTGGCGCCAGATACGACGAACCTGCTTTTATGCCTGGCTATATCCCTGGTCAGCTTGATACTGGGTGTAACTTATTTCAAAAAGAAGCAAGATGGTTTTATTTTGTATCTCTAAGGAGGTTATCATGCAGTGCAATAATAAGGTCGTAGTCACGCTGAACAATGTGGGGATGGAGTTCATAGTTCCTAATGAGAAGATTGACAGCCTGAAGGAATATTTCATACGCCGTATGCACGGAGGAATCGATAAGCAACGGTTCTTGGCCTTGGATGGTATTGACCTGTGCATTAATAGAGGTGATAAGTTCGGTATTATCGGACCCAACGGTGCTGGAAAGAGCACGCTTCTTAAAGTGATTTCCGGGGTGATGAAACCCACAAGGGGAACGGTAGAGGTCAAGGGTAAGATTGCTCCTCTGCTGGAGCTGGGCGCAGGGTTCGAAACAGAATTCACCGGAGCTGAGAACATCTACCTCAATGCTGCCATTCTTGGCAAAAAGAAAGAATTTATTGATCAGATTTTTGATGAGATTGTAGCC
The DNA here is from genome assembly GCA_030625965.1 of Clostridia bacterium. GTDB lineage: Bacteria > Bacillota > TC1 > TC1 > UBA5767 > UBA5767. The sequence goes on along the minus strand of DAOUPV010000020.1, from coordinate 14,816 downwards.
TATTCGGAATTGGAGGATTTCATCAATATCCCGGTGAAAAACTATTCATCCGGGATGAGGGCCAAACTGGGATTCGCCATTGCCAGCAAGATAGACCCTGAGATCCTGGTCCTTGACGAAGTATTGGGTGTGGGCGATCTGCGTTTCAGAAAGAAGAGCTACGATACTATGAAGGGAATGATTGCTGACAAGAAGACGGTGATTCTTTGTACCCATAGCCTGGAAAGCATACGTGAGCTTACAACGAGGGCAATCTGGATGGAGGAAGGCAGAATCGTACGAGAGGGGCCTTCTACGGAGATTGCTGAAGCTTATGAAGCTGCCATGCAGGGAAAAAGAAGAGGAAGAAAGCATGATAAGAGATTTGTCACCAGAAGAAAGAATGGTTGAGAATCAACCGAAAATATCAGTGTTGGTACCTGTACATAACACGGAGGATCTCTTCGAACGCTGTCTAAAGAGCATACTCAACCAGACCTATGCCAATCTGGAGATCATTGTGGTCAGTGATTGTTCGCCAGGTAACATAAGGGAACTCATCCAACCATATCTGGAGGCGGATCGAAGGGTGAATTTCATCGAACATGAGAAGAACCAGGGCGTGTTCGCGACCAGGATGACCGCATTCCGGCATGCAAGCGGAGAGTATATCGCCTGTGTGGATAGCGATGATTATCTCGGAGTGGACTTCTACCGACGACTGATGCGAACTGCGCTTCAGACTGGCGCGGATATGGTCTGCGGTAATATGGTGGTGGTAGATGAAATCAATGATAGGAAATCCGTAAACATTCTTAACAGGCCAACGGGAGAGATCCTGGAGGGGAAGGATGTTTTCAAAGCATATATGAGGCATGCCAGGAATGCTTTCCATTGGGTGGTTTTATGGAATAAGCTATACCACCGGAGCGTGTGGGAGAAGGCGCAAGAGGATCTGGAAATCGTGCGTCATTTTCTCAATTACGAAGATGTCTACCAAACTATGCTTTTGCATTTTTATGCCAATCGCTATACCAGCGTAGAATATGAGGGTTATTTCTACATCCGCAATATCAACTCAACAACAAGCATTTCAGGTAATAAGAAGAAATTCATCAAACTGATTGGTGACCTTCGTTTCTCCTTTGGCCTGATGGAGACATTCCTCGAGAAAAAGCAGGTTCTTGAACAACATAGACATGACCTGGCCTTATGGATGGAGAGGGAAGTCTTCAGCTACTCCCTGAAAATCAAGGGTACGCTGCTTGCGCCGCATGCTAAGCTGGAACTCATCAATTATCTGAAGAAAACATTCTCCGTGAATAAGATTCCAGCGGCAGAAAATACTGATAATTACTTCTATTCCTATGAGCGCCCGGCATCTGCCTGGCTGGAGGAAACGCTACAGCATATCTACAACTCTGAGAGGACTCGGTTAGCTCTTATGGCATCCCAATGTCTGGTGAGTCCCGTTTGTAAGAGAGAAGATGAATATCATCTCCTCTGCCTGGGAACAGATCTTGAGACTACAGATTTTCCCATGATGAGAATGTGGGCAGAGACAGTGGCGAAGGCGATGAAACCGCACACAAACATTGGCAGGCTGGACAAAGTATATGCATTACTCCGGGAAACCGGTCTATACCCCGAAGACAGCCTGACCGATATGAAGCGCAGGGAAGTTACAGCATATGGAGAGATACGGTACCTTCATGGTGAGCTGCTGGAGTTCATGCATGTGGCCGCATCCGCAGGCAAGACAATTGCGGTTATCAATGACACGGTGCACAATAAGGAAACGCTAAACCATGCACTGGTCAGGATGGTGGAGGATGAAGAGATTGCTACCCGAAGCATCAGCGTGTGTGACCTGGAGGAATTTGCCGCCCTTGACCAGGAAACGATTCTGGAAATCACACTGGATCCGGAAGTGGCTGACTCTGAAAAAGGACGCATATACTATCCTGGCATACATAAGCACATGCAGACTGCCATGGATTATCTGGGATTCGTTCGACAGAAGAATAAGAAATGGCAGGTTGCGGGGAAATCCAAGAATGATGAGCTGTTAGTGAGACTCTTGGTAGGCCTGGTCCAGAAACGTTATTATGGTACATTGCAGAACGAAAACTGCTTGGACTCCGATTTCTTGGGGAAACCGAACTTGTACGGATACTTACCTGTCGGATTCTATCTGTTGGGGGCCTGTTTGTGGCTGCATAACCACATCGTTCGGTCAGGTATCAAACAGCTAATAGTTGATAGCGACATATATGACACTCTGAGCGTGTTGTATGAAGAGTTATTTGGTGCTGAAGAAGAGTGCAGTCTGGTATGCGCAGAATTTTCTAAAAGGGATATGTTAAAAGCTCTTTGCACGTCTGCGGAGGATCTGTTTCGCATTCCTCACTATTATGACATCAAGGAATTTTCATCTGCTGAACTGTATGATATCTTGGATGTTCCAAGCGAAACTAGAACCCAAATCCAACAAGTAGTACCGGTTACTGAAGAGGAATTCCGGGGTGAGACTGAATTTTATGATCTGCTGCTGACTCTGGAAAGCCATAAGCTGAATCTGGTCAGAGGAAAAGCGGAACAGATAGCCCTTGATTTTGATGGGGCTACCACGGCCTATTTGAGTTATGGATACTGCCGATTGACGGAGTCCTTTTTCCAGAGATTCCGCCCTGAGACAGGTCGGTTGTACCTCCATGCCGACAGCGAAGAAAGAGACGGCATGACATACTATGAGAACAGGGATGTCGTGTGGTCCGCCCGTATCGAAATGTACTTTCTAAATCCTCTGGGTAGAACTGTCGTTTTGGACTATCAAAAATCCTTGGGTGCTGCTGATGTGAACCGACATACAATAAATCAGTATCTGCTTCATGAGATGAGTAGAGGCATAATGTTGTTGGCATCTGATTTCAAAGCAACGTATTCCAAGTATGCAGAGTATCTTGGGGATAAGACATACGGATTGGACCGTGCGCTGCAAAGGTTGTTGTTTTCCGATTTGGAAGTGGATAAGCGCTTGTTTAAATACGCAGAGTACATGGACGCGGGAAAGAGTATTTCCATTTTCTATTTATGGAAGAGAGAACTTGCTGAAAGAAAGCAGATGGATGAGATTGCTATGAAAGAGCTTAATCCGTCTCTGGAGCTAGGCGAAGAACCGACGTTTCTCTATGGCCGGAGCTCACACCAAAAAGCATTGTTCTACTTGCTCTATAATCGTGTGGAATTCAAGCAACGCTTTAAGACCAAGTTTGCGGCACATCCAAGATTTTTGCAGTTTGCTAAGAATACGTATAGCTTATTGAGACGTATCAGGCATTTGGTTTAGAGGAAAAAAGATGAAAAGACTGTTAATACACATCGGGACCATGAAGACGGGTACCAGTTCGATTCAGGAATGTCTGATCTCGTCCATACCTGCGTTTAAAGAACAAAACATATTTTATTTCGCCGAAATGCATCATAACAATCATAGCTTTTCACCGCTGTTCAAGTCCAGACCGGAAGCCTCATATGACTGGAAGAAGAATTATGGTACTACTGATGTAAAATCCAAAGTTCAGCAACTGAAAAGGCATTGGACTGATCTCTGGGAGGAGATAGAAGAGGGAACAGCTGTTGTATCCAGCGAAACAATGTCCTTTTACGGTTTGCCGGATATCAAGAGGCTGCATACGTTTGTTTCGCCGCTGTTTGATGAAATTAGAATTATTATCTATTTTCGTGATCCAGGTAGATACATTCCCAGTATGCTGCAGCAGGATATTAAGAACGGGTATACTCCCAGCGATAAATCATTTTTGGAATACTATCAGGGACGGGAAATAGAAATAAAGTATAAGGAACAATTATCCCGTTGGATTAAGATTTTTGGCCAGGAAAATGTCGTGGTCCGGCCATTTCAACCTAAGTCATTTCGCAATGGATCATTGGAAATGGATTTCTTCTACCACGGTTGCGGCGTGGACATCAGACCGGAGACCTTGACAGTCAGTAGACGGAATGAATCCTTGAGTCTTGAATCGGCCATCTTTCTTTATGAACTGAACAAGAAGTACCCGACCATCAAGAATGGGAAGTTGAACGAAGAACGGGGGATGGGCAATCGACCGTTGCCCTTCGGTGTGTTCCAGCATTACGAAGGGACTCGAATCAGCATCCCTTTGTACTATGATTCGGAACGGCGCAAGGCTATCGCTGAGCAGGTAGAATATGTAAATCGATTTCTGCCGGAGCAGGATTGGATCAGTTGTACGATTCCTGAGCAGAAGACCTCAGCTACCGGGGCCTGTTCGGAATCACTAGAGGAAGATCCAAGTATTGATTATTTTGTGGAAGTGATTAACGCTTATAATCAGCTGGTTGAAAGAAAGAATCAGCGAATACATGCGTTGCAGAATCGTGTAGACAATTCAGGAAGTGGCCGGAAGAGTGTAAGACGCTTAAAAGTGAACCTATCTCAGGAGAAGATTAGCAAGTCTCCCAGAATGCTATTTCGCTTAATCCAATTTGCACTATTCAAAGACCGGGTAATCTTCAATCAAGACTACTATCAAGCCATGTATGATGATGTCGATTACACCAACATATCAGCTTTGAAACATTACTTCTTGTATGGAGCCTATGAGAAGAGACTGCCGAGGGCAGGGGGAGGGATCGGCAAGTCAACATTCATCAACCCCCTAGTTCGGGAGTACCTGAAGAGAGGGCTGAGCATCCATGCGGCCAAGGATACCACGAATCTACGGCTTCAATGGACTGATCATCGACTAGGAGATTTCAAACTGGATGATGACGCAGTGGCCATGGAAATGATCCAGAATGCTTGTCAAGGTGGACGGAATCGAGTCAAAATCATTCTGCCGGATTTCACTACATACGTATTCTGGCATCAGGATGGCAAAGGGCTGGATCAAGATAGTGCGATGTCAAAAAAACAAGAGTATCTCCAGATGCTCCGCAGAGTGAAAACGTTAAGCTGCGAATTTCCTGATACCAGGATAGCAGTTGAACGAAACATAAGTGTGCCGGATACGGAAAAAGGACCTAACTATCCGATTCGAATATCCAGCATCCTGCATTACTGCCTATCCTGCTGGGATGAGAACCCGGCAGAAAGTCTGAAATATGATGACAGCGTACCAAGTGACTTGCATGGAGTGCTGTATCCGGACAGATTGATGGAACACATCCACCTTGAGGCGTTGCTGTCCCCGGATGAACTACAGGAATTGGATGATGGTGTGGGTGAATCAAAGCAGATTCTTGATGAATCGCTATTTGTTGAATGGATGAATTGCTATCACAAAGCCATTGAAATGGCAGAGCAGAATAAAGGGAACTGATATGAAACGATTGATTTTACATATTGGAATGAACAAAGCTGGCTCCTCTTCCATTCAGGGATTCTTAAGGGATAATGCGGATACATTGGTAAAATATGGCATAAACTACCCGATGAGTGTACATCCGCATAACAAGACCATTTTTTCCCTGATTAATACTAAAACCGGGAAAGCCATACAGAAGAAAATTATAAACTATGGGGAAATGACGTCATCCTGGCATGAATTGTGGTTAGAGGAAATCAAGTCCGATATGAACACGACCATCATATCAGCAGAACAGTTGATGTTTTTCCCTCGAGAGGATATTTTCAGGCTGAAACAGGTCTTAAGTCAGTATTTTGACAAGATCGTTGTTATCGCCTATATTCGAGATTATGATTCATATATTTCCAGCTCAATACAGCAGCGAATGAAAAATGGCAGACCGAGTATCAGAACAGAATTAAAAACGCTGCTAGATCAGTGCGGCTATCAGAGATTGCTGACATGGATTGAGGCTTGTCCGGAGTATGAGTTTCGTCTGAGACCGTTTCGAAAAGAAGCCTTTCACAAGGGGGATCTTATCTCGGACTTTTTCCATGCAGCTGAAATCGATGACTCCGACCTGAAGTTGGCACCAGCACCAAGAGTCAACCAGTCGATCGGCTTGTACTCGGTGTTGCTGTTGGAAAGATACAACAAGGAATATCCGCTATTGCGGAATGGCAATTTGAATCAGGAGAGAGGGTTATGCCATAAACGGATACCGATTAATGTGTTTTCGAATGTTGAGGATGTTCCATTCCGTCTGGATATTGAGTATAGTAAGGATCAAGCGGAGAAAATCAATAATTGTGTGGCCGAAATCAATCGTTATTTGCCTCATGGAGGTCAAATGGAAACGGTTCAGGAAAAGGTCGGAGATATAGAGAAACAGTTGTCTGTGAAAATCCCGCAGTCATTCTATCATGCATTATTCAAAGAATACAGATTGTATCTGAAGCATATACTAGACAGGAGTTAGACTATGAACCGCTACTATAAAGACATCATCAAGACGTTGACCCAGACTTCACTTCGTGCATCGAAAGCCATACTGGAAGTATACGAGACGGACTTCGATTATAATTTGAAAGAGGACCAGTCACCGCTTACGTTGGCGGACCAAAGAGCCAACGATATCATAGTTGCAGATCTGCAGGAAGCCTATCCTGACTATGCCATGCTCTCGGAGGAAGGTAAGGAAGACTTCTCTAGGATGGAGAATGACTATTGCTTTGTAGTGGACCCGTTGGACGGCACCAAGGAGTTCGTAAAGAGGAACGGTCAGTTCACGGTGAACATCGCATTGTGTCGCAGAGGTTGTCCAGTAGCCGGGGTCATCTACGTGCCTGTAACCAAGGAACTGTATAGCGCCAGTGAATGCGACGGCGCCTTCTATGAGAACATGGAGACTGGTGCAAAAGAAAAGCTACAGGTCAGTGAGAAGAAGACAGGACTGGTAGTCGTAGGCAGCAGGTCTCATACCAGCGAAGAGGAAAAGAAGCTCTATTCGGAGCATGAAAAGGATATCGAAGAAATCACCTCCATGGGTAGCTCGCTCAAGGGCTGTATGGTGGCCAGAGGTTTGGCAGATGTATATTACCGCTTTGGACTCACTTCGGAGTGGGACACGGCGGCCATGCAGTGCATCGTGGAGGAAGCCGGCGGTATCTTCAGACAGATGGATGGAAGCATCATGAGATATAACAGGGAAGACAATTTAAACCGCAAGGGCTTTTATATCGTCAATCGAAAGGAAAACATATGGGTGTAGGAGGAAAAATGACACATTTAGACCAATTGGAAGCGGAAGCTATATATATCATGAGGGAAGTGGCTGCAGAATGCGAAAAGCCGGTCATGCTCTATTCTGTCGGCAAGGACAGCTCGGTGATGCTGCACCTGGCTTTAAAGGCCTTCTATCCGGAAAAGCCGCCTTTTCCCTTCATGCATATCGATACGACCTGGAAGTTTAAAGAGATGATTGATTTCCGGGATCGCAAGGCTGAAGAACTGGACATCGAGATGCTGGTTTATACCAACCAGGACGGGGTGGCCAAGAACATCAATCCCTTCGACCATGGATCGGCCTATACGGATATCATGAAGACGGAAGCTCTTAAAGCAGCATTGGATAAGTACGGCTTCACAGCGGCATTTGGCGGTGGACGCCGGGACGAGGAAAAGTCCCGGGCAAAGGAGCGTATCTTTTCCTTCCGCAATGCCAGCCATGCTTGGGATCCCAAGAATCAACGACCCGAGATGTGGAAGCTCTACAATACTAGAATCAACAAAGGGGAATCCATGCGTGTCTTCCCCGTATCCAATTGGACAGAAAAGGATATCTGGCAATACATCCGCCGGGAACAGATCGATATCGTACCCTTGTACTTTGCCAAGGAGAGGCCGGTGATCTACCGGGACGGCAACATCATCATGGTGGATGACGAACGTATGCGGATTCTGCCTGGGGAAGAGGTTGTCAGGAGGAATGTACGCTTCCGTACCTTGGGGTGTTATCCCCTTACCGGAGGCTATGAATCCGATGCGGATACATTGGATGGCATCATCGAAGAGACGCTGATGGCCCTCACCTCGGAGCGGACTAGCCGGGTCATTGACCAGGAAGCCGCAGCCAGCATGGAAAGACGCAAGAGAGAGGGGTACTTCTAGGATGGAATTGTTGAAATTCATAACCTGCGGCAGCGTGGATGACGGTAAATCCACGTTGATCGGGCATATGCTCTTTGATGCCAAGCTGATCTTCACCGACCAGGAAAAGGCGTTGGAACTGGAGAGCAAGGTGGGTAGCAGGGAAGGCGCCATTGACTACTCATTGTTGCTCGACGGCCTGATGGCCGAGCGGGAGCAGGGTATCACCATAGATGTGGCCTACCGATTCTTTTCCACTGACAAGAGATCCTTCATCGTAGCGGACTGTCCGGGGCACGAACAGTACACACGGAACATGGCGGTCGGAGCTTCTTTCGCTGATTTGGCAGTCATCCTGGTGGATGCCACTCAAGGCATTCTGTCGCAGACCAAACGCCATGCCAGGATTTGCGCCCTGATGGGCATCAAGCATATGCTGCTGGCTGTTAATAAGATGGATTTGATCCACTTTGACAAGAACCGATTTGAAGATATCAAGAACGAGTTTCTATCCTTTGCAGCAATCTTTGAACTGGACAGCTTACAGGTGATACCCGTATCTGCTACAGAGGGAGACAATGTGACCAGTCTGTCAGAGAACACCAGATGGTATGAGGGACTACCGCTGCTGCCATTACTGGAATCCATTGACGTATCTAGAGAAGAGCAAAACAGTCGCTTCATCATGCCGGTGCAGCGGGTGTCCAGACCGAATCACCAGTTCCGGGGTTTCCAGGGCCAAATAGAGTCAGGAGCCGTTCGGGTAGGTGATGAATTGGTGAGTCTACCCAGCCGGGAGAGAGCCAAGGTCAAGAGTCTGTATGTGGGCAACTGGGAAGTGGAGGACGCTGCCAACGGACAACCTGTGACCGTACAACTGGATCGGGAGGTCGATGTTTCCCGTGGTTGTGTGCTTTCTAGCGATGAGGGAGTGCAATTGGCGGACCTCTTCGAGGCAAAGCTGCTCTGGATGGACGATCATGAATTGGTCGAAGGAAGGAGTTATCTAATCAAGTGCGGTACTAAGGTCCTTCCTGCCACCATATTTGAGATCAAACACAGAATCGATGTGCATTCGGGCAAACAGTTGAGCGTGGATCGCCTGATGAAAAACGAAATCGGGGTCTGCACCATCGCATTATCTGAAAACATGGTCTTTGAGAAATTTGAGAATAGCCGGACCCTGGGCTCGTTCATATTGATGGATCGGGTAAGCAACATGACCTCGGCCTGCGGCACCATTAGTCACTCCATGAGACGCTCTACCAATGTCTTTTGGGAGCAGACCGCAGTCACCCGTCAGGTCAGGGCCAAACAGAAGGCCCAACAACCAGGAACCGTCTGGCTGACTGGACTGTCCGGTTCGGGCAAGTCCACCATTGCCAATGCGCTGGAAGGCAAGTTGCTTCAAGCTGGAAGACACACCATGATTCTGGATGGGGACAATGTGCGACACGGACTGAACCGCAATTTGGGATTCACTGAGGTCGATCGCATTGAGAACATAAGACGTGTGGCTGAAGTGGCCAAGCTGATGAATGATGCGGGACTCATCGTTATCGTGGCTCTCATATCACCTTACGAGGAGGACAGGGAACAGGCCAGATCTATCATCGGACAGGGGTTCATGGAGGTCCATGTCAGCACACCGCTTGAGGTATGCGAGGGCAGGGATACAAAGGGTTTGTACCAAAAGGCCAGAAATGGCGAGATACCCAACTTCACTGGTATTTCCAGCCCCTATGAAGAACCAGTGAATCCTGATTTGCGTGTGGATACCAGCCAAATCGAATTATCCGAAGCTATCAGCCAAATCGAAGTGACATTGTCGGATTTATCTGAGACCAGCAGGCAATAAGGGCGAGTGCAGGGGTTTGGTTGATGGAACATTTCTATGAGGATATACTTGAGTTGAGGTTATTGACCGTCAGGGAGGGTGGTTGTATGAAGATTAATGGAAATATGAGATCAACCGGGCAGTCAAGGAGAATCAACATTGGGTTCCAGATCAAATACACCATAAAGGAATTTTTGAGACTATGCCGATACGGTATGGTGCAGAATAGAATCTTTGTTGTCCTGAGGGACAAGAAGCTGATTTATCTATCTAATCCCAAGGTAGGCTGTTCTTCCATTAAGCAGACATTGACGCAGGATATTCAGGGAGACGGCTCTAGTATCCATAAGTACTCTTTCGATGAAGTTCATAAAGTGCCGGAAAATATAAAGGATTTCCATTCATTCACTTTTGTCAGGAATCCTTTTAAGAGACTGGTATCTTGCTATATTGACAAATACCAAGGTGATTTGGATAAGGATTGGGAGCAACTGACGTTCGATTACTACCTATTGGGAGTTATGAGAAAAGATAAGGGTTTCGAGCAGTTTGTCAAAAATGTGGCTCGTATACCTGATTGCTTGTCAAACAAGCATTTTCGTTCACAATACCGTTTGACGCATGATTTCAGAAATCGGAAGCTTGTTAAAGAGATTGGTCATTTGGAAAACATCGGAGAGGAATTTTCGGCCCTCCAGGTGTGCTATAACCTGGGCAATCTGCCGCACTATAACAAGAGCAAAGACTATAGCTGGATGGATTACTATACTCATGAAACAGCCCATCTGGTGTATAAGAGATTTCGCAAGGATATCGAACTTTTCGGTTATCAGGAGGATTACCAGCAACTGATGCAACATTTAAATGAAGCACGATGAAATAAAGGAGAGCTGTGATATGAGTTTGCAAAGCGATTCTAAAAATATACTGATAACTGGCGCAGCCGGTTTCATTGGATACCATATGGCCAACCGGCTTTTGGATAGCGGGCACAAAGTAGTGGGGTTGGACAACCTGAACCATTACTATGATGTATCCTTGAAGCAGGCCAGGCTTGAGAAACTGACGGAGAGGGAGGGCTTTTTGTTCTACAAGCAGGATCTGAACGACAGGCAAGAACTGGAAGCCATCTTTACGAAGCACAGACCCCAGATGGTCATCCATCTGGCGGCCCAAGCTGGTGTCAGATACTCGTTGGACCATCCTTTCGAATACGTTGACAGCAACGTAGAGGGCTTCCTTAGCATCCTGGAAGCTTGTCGTAGCCATCCAGTCGAACACCTTCTGTATGCTTCGTCGAGCTCGATATATGGAGGTAAGTCGGAGGTGCCGTTTCGCGAGGACATGAATGTAGATAAACCGGTCAGCCTCTATGCAGCCACCAAAAAGGCGGATGAGCTGATGGCTTACACCTACAGTCATCTGTATGGCATACCGTCAACCGGACTGAGGTTCTTCACGGTCTACGGACCTTGGGGCCGTCCGGATATGGCGTACTTTAAATTCGCTAGAAGAATCATGGCTGGCGAAACCATTGATGTTTACAATCATGGTGATATGCAGCGCGACTTCACCTATATTGACGATATAACAGAAGCCATTGAGAAATTATTGGCCATACCACCGAACGGGGAGAAGGCTGTACCGCATGAGATATTCAATATCGGTAATTCCCACCCAGAGAATCTGATGGATTTTATCGGAATCCTGGAGTCGGAACTGGGAAGGGAAGCTACGAAGAACCTGCTTCCCATGCAAGCAGGTGATGTGCCAGTGACCTATGCAGATGTAAGCAAACTGGAAGAGGCCATCGGCTACCGCCCGACTACCAGCCTTGAGGAAGGTCTTAGGCGCTTTACAGACTGGTTCATACCTTATGAGGCCGGTCGGAAAGCTGAGGAGGAATAGGATGAAGATAGCTATTGCGGGAATCGGATATGTAGGCATGTCTAGCGCCATGCTTCTGTCCCAGAACCACGAAGTAGTGGCCCTGGATATCGATGAGAACAAGGTGAAGTCAGTAAATAGCAAGATCGCGCCCATCGTGGATGCAGAGATGGATGAGTTCTTCCGCAAGAAGGAGCTGAACCTACTGGCCACGCTTGATCCTGAGGAAGCGTTTGTGGGTGCCAGCTACGTCATCATTGCCACGCCGACCAATTATGATCCCGAAAAGAACTATTTCGACACCAGCTCTCTGGAGATGGTCATCGGTGAGGTGATGAGGGTCAATCCTGAAGCCGTGATGGTCATCAAGTCAACGGTTCCGGTTGGCTACACCAGTCGCATCCGGGCGGAACTTCAGACGGAGCATCTGTTTTTTTCTCCGGAGTTTCTGCGTGAAGGTAGAGCCCTCTATGACAACCTGTATCCCTCTAGGATCATCGTGGGAGAGAGGAGTGAGCGGGCCCGAGTCTTCGCCGGACTGCTTCAGGAAGGTGCAGTAAAGGAAGATATTCCCACACTATTCACGGATTCCACAGAGGCGGAGGCGGTCAAGCTATTTTCCAATACATATCTGGCCATGCGGGTGGCTTTCTTCAACGAATTGGATACCTTTGCAGAGCTACGGGGGCTGGATACGGCCCAGATTATTGACGGTGTGGGTATGGATCCACGCATCGGGGATCACTATAACAATCCTTCGTTCGGTTACGGAGGTTATTGCCTGCCCAAGGATTCCAAACAGCTACTGGCCAATTACCAGGATGTGCCCAATAGCATGATAGGGGCCGTCGTAGATGCCAACCGCACCAGAAAAGACCATATCGCCGATATGATCCTGGCCAGGAAACCCCATCTGGTCGGTGTCTACCGACTGACCATGAAGAAGGATTCGGATAATTTCCGCCATTCCTCCATCCAGGGCATCATGAAGCGCATCAAGGCCAAGGGTATCGAGGTCCTGGTCTATGAACCGGAGTACCCAGGTGAAGAATTCTTCCGATCCAGAGTGACTAAGGACTTGGAAGAGTTCAAGAGAAGCACGGACCTGATCATCACCAACAGGATGTCCGATGACCTTAAGGATGTTCAAGACAGAGTGTACACCCGGGATCTCTATGCTAGGGATTAGACGGATATTAATGACGAAGGCAGGGAGAACATAATGAACAGCAGGAAGCGAAGCATGATCAAGACTCTCACCTGGCGCCTATGCGCCAGTTGCATAACATTCTTGTTAGTATACTTAGTGTCCGGCGAAATCAAGATAGCGAGCGGGGTGACTGCTATTGAGGCGGGGACCAAGATGTTGGCATACTATCTACATGAGAGAGCCTGGGAGAAAATCGACAGTCGCCAAATGAACGGATAACGGAGAGAGTTATGAAGAATTTTTTTACAAGCAAGACGTATACAATTCTACAGGGAGTGCTGATGCTTGCTGGCATATACTATTCCTACCAGTTTGCCTTGATGCTGTTCAACCGGCTGCACGGCCATGCGTATCTGTTCTCAGATATTACTGTTCTGATGCCATTTCTGCTGGTGGGCATGATGGTCCTGTTCGATGTCTTCGGCCTGTATGAAGCGGGGGAGCTGGATGGTATTCAGCTGTTCCTTTCACTGCTGCTGGCCGGTATAATCGGCAACGCCGCGCTGGTTGTAGTGGCAGTAGGATTCAACGTGTTCGTATTACCGGCAAAGTTGTTCATCTATGCCTATGGATTGCAGATTGCGATACTACTCCCACTGTTAACGTTGCGCGACGCAATTCATCGCAGAGTGATACCAGCCATCAAGGTGCTGCTGGTGGGCTCGGAAGATGAACTCCCACAGATTAAGAAGCTGCTTGAGAACAAGTCGCGCAATCGTTGCCGCATCGTAGCCAGCACCGGATCGGTGGAACAGATCCAAGAGGCAGAGCTGCAGCAGGTGGATGCGCTATACATGGGACGTTTGAACGATAGGGATGAGGAACGGCGTCTGGTGGCCTACGCGCTGCATCACGACCTGCCTATTTTTTACGATCCGGACATTCTGCAGATCGGCTATAGAAGGGCAAGACTGGTGCGTTTTGATGACACCCTGATTTTCAGGATGGACAACAGAGCCATGTCCATTGAAGAGCGCTTCGTCAAGCGGTTGCTTGATCTGCTTTTTGCAACCCTGATGCTGGTGGTCCTTTCACCGCTGATGCTCCTGGCGGCCTTGGCTGTCAGAGTGGAGGACAAGGGTCCGGCAATCTTCAGCCAGGAGCGGGTGAAAATGGATGAAAAGACCTACAACCTGTACAAGTTCAGGACCATGTATGTTGACGCCGAGAAGCAATCGGGTCCGGTGTTGGCTACCTTAAGCGATCCCCGTATCACTAAGGTGGGTAATTTCCTAAGAAAGACACGCATCGATGAGTTGCCCCAATTGTTCAATGTGCTGATCGGGGATATGAGCTTGGTTGGGCCCAGACCGGAAAGGCCATTTTTCGTGGAGGAGTTTAAGAAAACGGTTCCCAATTACCAGGAACGCTTCCGGCTCAAACCGGGCATCACCGGTCTTGCTCAGGTGGATGGGAAATACAGTACCGGGGTTGTAGACAAGTTAAAATTCGACCTGCTGTATATTCTAAATTACAGTCTGTTGTTGGATATCAGGATCCTATTGCAGACTGTGCGTACAGTACTGCTGCCGGAACAGGCGGCGGGTATTGAGGAAGAAGAGTAAGTGATGCGTAGCAGACACACACTTCGGAACAGCCTGATTGGACTACTGGCTATCACCCTCACTACCATCTTGGCCTTCTTTGCCCGTAGCACTGTGGCTGACGTGCTGGGCCAGGAGGCCATCGGACTGATTGCCTTGTTTGCGGATCTCTACATCGTGCTCAATTACTTCAGATTCGGTATCCAGCCCTCCTTTCTGACCGCGCTCTACGGACCGGTCAGTACGGGGGATGCGCCACGCATCCAGGGTATCTACAGATGGTACCGGAAGGTATACCGCATATTGGGTCTGGTATT
>DAOUPV010000063.1 GCA_030625965.1 Clostridia bacterium | reverse complement strand
TTAAGCAAGTATGAAGTAGGGTTGTTGTCCAACTACTAGTTGGAGAGAAATTCCAGGAGCCGTGTACGGCCAACGTAAGCACGGTTCTGTGAGAGCAAAGAAAGTTGGGATAGCTTCCCAACTTTCTAGCTACTCGATATTTTGCAAGAATGGTGTAGGATGGAAGGAAAGTATAAAAAAGGAGGTCGAAGATGCCAACATTTGTAATAATCATCCCAATGATGATATATGGAATAATCTTTACCATTGGATTAATAAACGCTATCAACCCAAGATTTATGTGGGGAAAATTTGAAAGTTGGAAAGCGACGAAAGAACCAACTGAAACGTTCTTTTTAATACGGCGGATCGGTGGTGTCGTGGTTATGATAATTATAACTGTGATTGCGTTGTTTCCGTATATAATGAGTATTAGGTATCCGTAAAGAAAAATATGAATGGGGCCCCTGGAGACAGGGGCTTAATTTGTCTATTTAGCAGGGGGCCGTAGCGTTACTGTCGAAATAGTACTATGTACCAACAAAACTGCTACCTGGTTGTGTAGCATCAACCGAAATCCCTATTGCTACTGATTAGGTAGCAGTTCTATGCCCGATATAAAGTTAGGACTTCTGACATAGATCCTCCTTACAGCTACCCCCTTCTTCGGAAGGGGATTTTTTATTTGGCAGTATCATTATAACTGGTAGAAAATTGAAAGTTCTGTCTTATGACTGACTAATATTAAAGCGAAAAGTGCTGAATCATGGTTTTTGCAAATAGCCCAAGTGAGTTCAGGTTTGCTTTGTTTTCAGAGAGGTATGCGCAAATAAGAATTATGACCTCATAGAAACGACAGGTATAAACGATAAAAGAAAAATAAAGCAGTGTGTTTTGTCGATTACTGAAAAAATACATCGATTTACTGTAGATATCACAGCAGTGATTGATTAGTCAATCAAGAATATATAATTACGAACTCAAATAATGCATGGGTTCAGTTCTATTTTCAGTAATGCGTCAATATTTTTTGCTATCACAAGCGAATAATGTGATTTGGAGCATTAGGAAAAGCTTAGGAAAAAATGGGGGGAACAACATGAAGAAAGTATTTGCAATTATGATGGTATGTGTGCTTTTGTTTGCGGTTGTAGGATGTAATAATGCAGAGGCACCCGTAGAAGAACCAGATGGAGAACCTACAGAAGAAACTGCAGAGGTAACCAAGGTAGCTTTACTGATGGCGGGACCTATTAACGATCAAGGTTGGAACTCTATGGCTTATAACGGTTTAGTTCGAATTGGTGAAGACTATGAGAATGTTGAAATTAGCTATGCTGAGAGTATCGCTAAATCGGACAATGAAGAGGTAGCTAGAGGGTACGCCTTGCAGGGATTCGACCTGATTATTGCCCACGGATTCGAGTTCAATGATACTGTCACAAGAGTGGCTCCGGAATATCCAAACATACAGTTTGTTGTGGTTAATGGATCCATCGAAGGCATTGAGAACGTGTCCACGGTAACTGTGAACAATATGCAACAGGGCTTTATCGCTGGTGCCATTGCTGCGACTATTACTGAGACGGATAGTGTGGCTGGAATTGGTGGTTTGGTGATTCCACCTATTGTAGACATGGTCAATGGATTTATAGCTGGAGCTCAGTATATGAACCCGGATATTGAGATGAATACATCAATGGTTGGTTCTTTCGATGATGTGGGCAAAGCAAAGGAACTATCAGTGGCTCTGCTATCCGGTGATGCGGATACTATCATCTCCTGCTGTGACTTGGCCAATATGGGTGTATTGGAAGCTGCCAAGGAAGAAGGTGCCTATTATGTGGGAACCAACACTGACATAAGTCCTTCCGGTATTGAGAACGTGGTTAATACTGTACTGACTGATGGTGGTAGAATGTTTACATTCGTTTATGATGAGTACCTCTCTGGAAAATTAGCTGGAGAAGCTTATAGCATTGGCGTGGCTGAAGATGCTATCTTTGTAGCTGAATGGAACGACCAGGCGCTGGTAGTGCAAGAAAACGATAAGGCTGCTATCGACGCAATCATACAGGGAACTGTGGACGGAAGCATCGACTACCGGGCTTTGACGTCGGAGAGTGCTGAATACTAAAAGTGTGAAGGATAGACTATATGAGGTTATTAAGGCTCTTGAAAATGGTGAGATCGCCGTATAGTAGAAGAAATATTAACAAATCGATAAGATAGGTAGAACTACTGGAAAAACACCTGCCAGAGCAAAAAGCTTGGCAGGTGTTTTTCATATTTAAGAATTCTGGATGGATTTCTATACGTAGGTCAGAGATTATGGAGACAGGGGCTATTATGTTGCCGACATTTTGCCGACGGAGTTAAACTGAGTTGTGCTGTTCTATGTTCTTTTATTCAGGCTTATCTGTTATGGTAATCCTATTTTCTTCATATAATAAAAGGCTTTTCCGGGCATATTCTTTCTTATGCGATTTAATCCTATCATGCAATTGATAATATGTTAAATAAGCCTTGATTTTCGCATAATACAAAAAAGCATCCGAGAAATCTCGGATGCTTTTTGAATAATTCACTTAGTATTTAGTTTTCCGTCCTATAGGTCTCGTCGACTACCAGCTCCTCTTCCTCTTTGTCTTCTTCCAATCGGGGAAGCACAATATTCAGAAGAAGGGCGATGAGCCCGGTACCGCCTACACCGGACAATAGGGTCTGCATGAGAGGTGGCAGGATCGCGAGAGCGTCTGGTCTGCTGTTCAAACCCATACCAACGCCAAGCGCAATGCCGATTACTAGCATGTTCCTCTGGGTTAGATGCTGGGTGATGATGACCTTGATTCCCGACACTACAATCAGGCCGAACATGGAGATCAGTACGCCACCCAATACCGGAGCAGGGATGGCTACGACAAGTGAACTCACCTTAGGTATGAAGGCTAGTGCAGTCATCAAGATTCCGCCATAGACTACCACGAAACGGCTCTTAATACCAGTCAGAGGGATGAGGCCTACGTTCTGGCTGTAGGATACATTGGGTGTACAGTTGAAGATACCAGAGAAGGCACTACCCAGGCCGTCTGCTAGGATGCCGCCGGTAAATTCCCGCTCAGTCGGAGTTCTGTCAACTGCGTTAATAGAAACTCCCGTGATGTCTCCTACGAACTCGATCATGCTGACTAGGTAGAGGAAGGCCATTGGTATAATGGCTTCCATCTTAAAGGAAATACCCCAGTTGAAGGGTCGAGGGAAAGCGAACCAGCTGGCTGCCTTGATACCAGTGAAGTCCACCAGTCCTAGTGGGATAGCCACGATGAAACCGATTATCAAACCTAGGATGACCGAACCAGCTTTGATTCTGGGAGACCCGAATTGGTTCAAGAGAATCACCACAATTAAGGTGAATGCAGCGAGCCCTAGGTTCAGTGCGGAACCATAGTCGGGAGCACCGAGACCACCTGCTGCGTAATCGACAGCTACACCCAGAAGCGACAGTCCGATAGCTAGTACTACTGTGCCAGTAACGATGGGGGAGAATGCTTTTCGAAGAGCTTTGAGGATCCAGTAGCCGAACAAAGCTTCTAAGAGCCCCCCCACGATGATGGCCCCGAACAGGGCGCCCAAGCCCAAGGCTGGATTACCAGCGATGGCGATAGAGGTGCCCAAGAAGATGAAGCTGGAACCCATGACGATGGGCAACTTGGAGCCGACCGGTCCCACACCCAATGCCTGAATGATAGTGGTCACACCGGCTGCGAACATAGCACACTGGATCAAGAAAGCCGTATCTATGCCCGACAGCCCGATGGCACCTGCCAAAATCAAGGAAACCGCTACATTGCCACCGAACATCACTGCAATATGTTGGAAACCTAACAGAAATCCTGTCCCCAGGGGCGGCCTGTCATTCAGTTCATAATGAATTTTGCTAATTTTCATACAAATCTCCTCTCAGATAATCAAATAAGTGCAATAAAACAGAATAATTGCGACGGTACTATTATCAGCACTATCACGTTTGAATAATATATAGATTCAAGTATTTTGGTGAATAAACCTTTGTATCCATAGTACAAAATTATTTCTAATCATTAGTTGCTTAGTGTATCATGAGCTCAATTCTTAATAAGATATCTTATGTAAATCATGATAAACATATGACGATAGAATGCATTGCAGAACTAGCGTACTAAAAACACACGAATTCTTTTGAAACGCTGCGATAAGATTGGTAATTGTGATAATGCAGATATGAGAAGACACGAGGATTGATGTCTGGTAATACGAACTAAGATTAACTATTAAGTGGGAATGGCCTCTAGTGACAAGGACTTTACTTCACGATAGGGGGGATTTTGGGGTAGGCCAATGGAGAAGAAGGGCAAAATACAACATAGGATGGAGATATTGATTTTGAGAAAGCCAACATTGGCAAGGTTCTAATGAGGAACGGCCAGGTTCGGCCACAGTGTTGCGTAGGACTTCTAATCCGTTGGACATTACTTAAAACTACACAAAAGCTACCATATAGAAGGTTACTTTTTCATTTGCTAATCCATTGCTAATCCGACTGTGCGCCTTTTGTGCGCTTTTCTTTATTATATAATACATAAAATAAAAAGGCTCCCAATGGCTGAGAGCCTTGATACGTATGGTGCCGAAGGCGGGAGTCGAACCCGCACGAGGGGTGAACCTCGCTGGATTTTGAGTCCAATGACATCTACTTCTATGTGAATCTTTTAAAAAGTATAGTAGTATGGATGGACAAGGGAGAATCGAGGAGGACATATATGTCAATTCATGTAACAATTTTTGTAATGCTATTGTATGGAACAATATTTATTTTTGGTTTATTGAATGCAATTAATCCAATATTAATATGGGAAAAGTTTGAGAGTCATAACGCCACGAAGGAACCGACAAAATTATACTTTCTAGGAAGGAGAGTTAGCGGTATCGTAGCTATGTTGATTATAACCGCACTTGTTTTGGTTCCTTATTTGGCGAGTATTGGATATCTGTAAGGAGAAGTAGGAATGTGGCCCCTGGAGACAGGGGTCATTCCTTTTATATAGAAGAAACAGACTAGAAAATAACAGATTTGCCGACATTTTGCCGACGGTGAGTGCGATTTACGTCGGCATACGACAACATAATATGACATGATAAATTTCTGAGATGCGTTTAAAGCCCAGCAACCACGGGCTTCCGAAACACAATATGATTTATTACGATTCGCGGAAAGCTTAACAAAACCTTAACCCTAAAGAAACCTGAGGGAAACAAATTCTGACTATAATAGACTAGTAGATTTCTATCAGTTCGTCATTTATGATATTATTTTAAACATGAAAACCACTGACTCGGAATCGTAATAGTTAGAGGAATAGCAAGTTTTTTGGAGAAATCTACTAAGTAATCCAAAGAGATTATACAATGATGGAACGTGACCATATCGTAATCTGGTCGTGGCATCTCAGAAACAGAAAGGGTTGGAGGGTAGTATGGATACTAGAAGAGGTTTTTTACAGGAATTGGAACAATTGCAAAACGAGATATTGAGTATGGGGGCCATGACCAAGGAGGCCATCATCAAGGCGACGGCGTCTTTGCAGAACAAGGATATTGCCTTGGCTGAAGAGGTCAGAGCAACGGACGATCTTATCGATGACAAGATGCAGGAGATTGAAGAAGCTTGTATCCGGATGATCGCTACCCAGCAGCCTGTAGCCACCGATCTACGTAAAATCGAAGCAGGAATAAAGACGGTGCTGGACCTGGAGAGAATTGCAGACTATGCGGAAGACATCGCAAAGATTACTATCAAACTGCGAGATGAGGAACTGATCAAACCGCTGATCGATATACCAAAGATGGCCCAGATTGCCCAACTGATGCTGGACAAGGCGCTGGATGCCTACGTGATGGGTGACTCGGCCAAGGCCGAGAAAATCGGTGAATGGGACGACCAGATTGATGACATGTACAGAGCCATCGGCGATGAGTTGGTAACAGTCATTCAGCAGGATCCCAGCACAGCCAAGCAGGCTCTGCAGCTTATGCTGGCTGCCAAATTCATGGAACGGATCGGGGATCATATTACCAACATTGCGGAGAATGCGGTCTATATCGCAACCGGAGAGAGAGTGTCAATCAACTGATGGATCAATTCAGGCATGAAAAGAAAACGGAAAAAGTTAATTATGAAGCCCACATCACCAGGATGGATCGGGGTGTGGTCGTGGCCATAGGCGGCGGTGAATCCCATATCGGCACACTGATTCTGGCTGAACCCAGACCGAGTCTGACGGGGGACGGAAGCATGAGTGCTACCTCATCCGTTTTGAACCGCATTGGGCACTTGGATGAGGGACCACTTCGAAAGAATGCCGAGATGCTGGCTGCAAGACTGAATCAACCAGTCGTAGTGACCGGAGGGATTCATCTGGAGACGATCGAGAAAGATACCATCAATGAGGTCTTCAATGACTGCAAGATTTTTTTTGAAGAAATACTACAAATTCTTGGGGACTGATGTTTCAGTTCCCTTTTTCGTTGAACTAGATTATAATGTGGTAGGAAGCACAAGATAATCGCGCAACATTCGTTGTGAGGAAAGTCCTGGCTAGCGTAAGCTGAGAGGTGATTTACACCGGGCGTGGAGCCCGCTTACAGGAAAGGTGCGTGGCGCAAGCTGCGGGAGGGTAACCTTACGGCAGAGAAATTATCCCCAGTGGATAAGAATATCTTTAAAGTGCCATAGTGACGATGCCCACCGGTGACGGTGGGAGTGAGACGACGTAAACCCCGCCTTGCTAGAAACCCTCTGAGAGGGGAACCTAATTTAGGGAAATGAACCGATATTGGGTGCTTTGCATAGCAAAGCAAGAAAGATGATTATCCTAGACAGAATCAGGCTTACAGTGCTTCCCATTTAATGATTTCTTATAAAACGTCAGTGACGTTTTATTTTTTTATTGATATTTTTTCGTGTATAGACTATAATACTTGTGTAGTTGTATATACGAGTATGGAGGAGAAAACAATGGCAATCGATACCAGCACCCCGATACCTATCTACTACCAAATCAAGCAGGAAATCCTTGAATGGATCAATTCTGGAGAATTGAAGCCAGGAGACCGCATTGAGTCAGAAGAGAAATTGGCCAAGCGGCATGAGATCAGCCGCATGACCGCCAGACATGCGGTTACCCAGCTGGTCAATGACGGTTATCTTTATAGGGTTCATGGAAAAGGTACATTCGTCTGCAAACCCCGTGTGGAGAAATCCGTGGCTACATTGACCGGTTTTGCAGATGATATGAAGAAGAAGGGTTACACAACCCATTCTGATGTCATTTCCATGACCAAAGTGACTCCAGATGAAGATATCCAAGAAATCCTCGACTTGAATTCCGATGACAAAGCCTATTGTCTGATTCGGGTGCGTTACGCCAACAAAGTGGCCATGTCCTACCAGGAAAGCTATTTACCTGCGGATATGTTCCCTGAGCTGGACGGCTATGATTTTATCAACCATGGACTCTATGAGACTATCGGCGAAAAGTATAAGATCGAACCGATGCATGCCAAACAGAGGATGGAAGCCCGCACTACTAAGGGCGAGATCGCTAAATATCTTCAGGTTGATGACGGCAGCCCCATATTTTTTGTGGAGCGTATTACTTATGAGGAAAATGATAAACCTATGGAGGTGGCCTATTCATGGCACCGAGGAGATAAGTATGTCTTCGAGATGAAGCTCTATAGGGAATCATAGGGAGCTGTTGGGGAATCTATCTATAGACCTAAGAGAAAGATATGTCATTGATAACTAGTTTTGCTCCATTATGTGCGCTTATTGAGAATAATTTTGCAACTGGGCAATCAAACTATTCCAGAACTAACAGATTGAGATTCAGCGAGCAGGGCACATCAATTAAATGAACCGTGTTTGCAAAAGAGATGGTGGCAAATTCGATGTAAATTTATGTAAGGAAATGTAGGGAGGGTACAAGGGACACAAAGAAGACTGGCGATCATAGACTCGCCCTATGATATTAACTACAGATTTTATGTGGGAAAAAGTATTAACCAACACGGAAAAGGAGATTAGAAAATGGGTAAACTAGTTAAGTTTGATTTTCCAACAGAAGATATAAAGATTAACAATCTATATAAAGATGAAGAGATTTTAGCAGAAATCAGGAAGACCACTCCTGACAAATGTACGATTCCAAAGATTGAAGCTGCCTTTGGAGAGCTGCTGTTTCCCGAAGCGCCAGAGGACAGACCATATACATTCTGTTCGGTGGTTTTATCTTCCGATGGGAAGATGGCCTATCCTGATAAACAGGCAGGACCATTGATCGCCAAGAACAATTATTTCGATTCGAATGGAGCCTTGGCTGATTATTGGATGCTAAATGCGCTGAGAGTATATTCAGATGGCGTGATTATTGGAGCAGGGACCTTGCAAAGGGAGCCGGATTCCACTAGCCATGTTTTCGATAAGCAAATGGCAAAAGAAAGAATAGAAGTTCTTGGAAAAAGTCCTTGTCCTGTAAACATTGTGGTTTCTTTTGATGGTACTGACATACCGTTCGAACATAAAATGTGGGATATAGATGAAAGTGAAAGTTACCAGGCAGCTATTGCCACTTCACCAGACGGTGGTACGTTCATAAAAGATAATTTCAAAAAAGAACATGTTGTCTTTGGACCTTATTCAAGTAAAGATGAAGTAGACATCGAGGGTTTGAAGAATAGCATTGAACGAAATATTGAGATTCCGATTATTCTTACCGGTTCAGGAAACCGTCCCGACACGAATCTGCTGATGTGGATTCTTAGAAAAGTGGGTATGGAAAGATTATTGATAGAATCGCCAAGCTACAATTGGTTTCTAATGCAGAACGGCCAGCTTGATGAATATTTTATCAATTATTCTATGGTATATGCTGGAGGCACCATTACTCCTGGCTTTAATGCACCGTACGATCATGATAATCATCCCCATGCTAAACTAGTAAGCTTGGGAATCCATAAATCCAGTTTTATGTACACGAGACAAAAACTGTATTACGGAATAACCGCGGATGAAGATCTTAGCAAATACGAATACTAGAAAAATTATAGAGCAGATGTAGAGGATTTAGTTTTTATGGTGATGTAATAGCAGAATGGGCTAATGGCGTATTCTCCGGTTACAAGCCAGAAATAGGAGGTAGTAGAAATGGGTAAAGAACGTAGATTAAGTAATATTTTGAAGAGTGACGGAAGAGCATTTATCGTGGCTATGGACCACGGCACATACAGTGCTCCTGCAGGTCTGGAGAACATGGGTGAAGTTATTGAACAGATCAAAGAAGGTGGAGCAGACGGCGTACTTTTGAATCCAGGCGCCGCTAAAAGATATGCCAAGGAAATGCTTGGGCTTGGTCTGGTTATGCGTACTGACTTGCCACCGACCCTTATGGCCAAAGATGCTCATGAGAGCAGAAGGACCTTCGGTGTGGATCAAGCGCTGGCCCTGGCAGCTGATGCAGTAATCGTGAACGGCGGTACTGGAACTGGTGTGGAAGAGCTTACCTTGGACGCCATCGCAGCTACTGTCAATGAATGCGAACCTTGGAACATGCCGGTTATCGGTGAGATGGTACCAGGCGGTTTCGACAGCCCTAAAGAGCTGAAGACGGTTACCAACCTGGCTGCGAATGCCAGAATCGCCAGCGAAATCGGTGTAGACATGATCAAAATGCCCTATTGCGAAGGTTTCGAAGAAGTCGTAAAGCATTCCTTTGTACCTATCTTGGTACTTGGTGGAGCCAAGACTGACAATGATGTGGATTTCGTATGCTCCATTAAAGATGCCATCGACGCAGGTGTCAGCGGTGTAGCCATTGGCCGTAACGTATGGGGCCATGAGAATCCCAAATTGATGGCCAAAGCACTGGCTGAAGTTATCCACGGCAATGCGAGCAGATCAGACATCGAGAAGATTCTAAGATAGGGGAGTAATTATGAAAAAAGCGATAATTGTAGCAAAAGAAAAATTTGATATACAGGAAGCACCGATTCCAAAACCCGGATTCGGTCAGGTGCTGGTCAAGGTGAAAGCTGTCGGCCTCTGCACCATGGAGCAACGTTACTACAACGGCGGTGTGGAAGACTATCCTTTCCATGGTGGTCATGAAATCTGTGGTGAAGTGGTAGAATGCGGCGAAGGCGTAGCCCAGAAGCTGGTTCCCGGTCAGAAGATCGTAGTTGCTTCCCTGACCCGTTGCGGCGAGTGCTATTTCTGCCGCAGAGGATTGGACCATCTGTGCGAAAATGCGGATGAGACCCATGAGCCAGGTGAACTATGGGGACCCGGCGGACTGGCGGAATACATGCTGGTCAAAAGTTATGAGGTATTCCCGGTTGCAGAAGATATCGACGAAACCCATGCAACCTTGGCAGAGCCGATAGCCTGCGTTGTACGCAGTGTAGAAAAAGGCAATCTGAGATACGGAGACGTTGCAATCGTACAGGGCGCTGGTGTCATGGGTGTCCTGCACGTGAAACTGGCCAAATTACAGGGTGCTGTAGTCGTGGTTAGCGAACCGGATGCATACAGAAGACAGAAAGCCTTGCTGGCCGGTGCAGACTATGCTATCAATCCCTTGGAAGAAGATTTGCGTGCGTTCGTCAAGAGTATTACCGAAGGACGTGGTGCTGAAGCCTGCTACTTTACGGCCGGCGGTAATAAGGCCATCGAAGAAGGTCTGAGATGTCTGGTCAAGTGCGGCGTCATGGTCATTTACGGATCCGTTCGTCCGGCTACACCTGTAGGATTCATTCCCAACGACGTACACTACGATGAGATCGTGATTACTGGTGCTATCAAGACCAGCAAAGACAGCTTCCAGAAAACCGCCCGCATGTTGGGCAGCAAGCTGATTGATGTTTCCGACCTGGTATCTGAGACCTACTCCTTGAAGGACATCAACAAAGCTTTCGAGAGAGCTCAAGCGATGGAAACCTACCGTGTGGTTCTTTTGTTCAACGAAGACAACTAGTTATCAATCTTCCTGAAAGCAATCTCCAAGAGTTTCAGGTGGTATTTAGAATAGTAAGGATATAGGATATGCTTAGCATATCCTATATGCATATGAGGAGATAATATGAGTGACTATCTATTAGGTTTCGATATCGGAACCCAGAGCGCCAAAGGAATGATATTAGACTATTCCGGCAGGGTAGTGGCGGAGGCGGCCAAACCGCATCAGATCCAGAGGCCCCAGGCCGGATGGGCGGAACACGATCCTGAAGCGAACTATTGGGAATCCTTCAAAGAGATCACCCAGTCCATGTTAGAAAAGTCCGGCATTGATGCTTCGGATATAAAGGCTATCGGTGTGGATGCATTGGTGCCGACCATGATGGCTGTGGATGAGAATGATGTGGCGCTTCGTAATTCTATCTTATTCATCGACAACAGAGCGGTAAAGCAGCTCGATGAGGCTAATGAGAAGCTGGCTACCAAGATTTCCTTGGAGAAGGTCGTACCTAAGATACTCTGGTTCAAGGAAAATGAACCAGATCTATACGAGAAGACCAAGTACTTCACATTACCGCACAGCTACCTGGTCGCCAAACTCACAGGTAAGACCGTGGTGGATGTGGATACGGCCAACGTATATGGTGAAATCTTCGATGTGGAGAAAAATGACTGGGACAGTGCCCAGTGTGAGCTGCTCGGTATCGACAAGAAGAAACTGCCCCCGGCAGGACCTACGAACCAGATTGTTGGTGAGACCACGACACGTGCGGCACAAGCTGGTTTGCCCGAGGGCATTCCTGTTATCGTGGGCACGGGAGACAGCTATGCGAGTCTGGTGGGTTATGGTGCTATCCATAAGGGAGATATGATGATCTACCTGGGTACCGCAGGCACCCAGATTATGTGCAAGAGAGAACTCTATGATGTGTTGGATTCCATCCATATCTCCGATCCCGGAAGAACCGTGGACTGGAAAGCCAACATGATCGCCTGCGGGCAGGGGCTGGAATGGCTGCGTAGCAAGGTTGCGGGAGAGGAATACTCCTATGACCGCCTCAATGCAGAAGCGGCTGAACTACCCATTGGCTCGGGCAAGCTGATCACCTTGCCCCACTACATGGGCATACGGACTCCGGAGCCCAATGCGGTTGCCACAGGTACGGTGTTTGGTCTGGGGCTTTCCCATACCCCTGTGCATATGTACCGCTCACTACTTGAGGGACTGACCTTTGGTATGAAACAGGGTATGGACGCCATCGAAGACCCCGTTAAACGTATTGTAGTGGCCGGCGGAGGCTCGAATTCTGATCTTTGGTGTCAGATACTCAGTGACGCATTAGGACGCCCTGTGGAGGTTCCTAAGAGTGGTGGTGCTGCAATGGGAATTGCCTATGTTTCTGGACTGGCCATAGGTGCATTCTCCGATTTTGGAGAACTGGAACAAGGTTGGATCCAGCTTGAGAAAAGCATGGAGCCAATTGAAGAGAACACCAAAGAATATCAGAAGTATTACCAGATATATCTGGATTTGAACGAGGCGGTAGCCCCGTTATACAGGCCTCTATACGATTTATAGACAGCAATATTGATTGCTTGACGCAAGTTGAAAAATGATGTTAAAAGTGTTGACATTCAGCGCTATCATCAGTATAATCATACTTGCGTCAAAGATATGGGCGATTAGCTCAGCTGGGAGAGCGCCTGCCTTACAAGCAGGATGTCGGCGGTTCGATCCCGTCATCGCCCACCAAAAGTACGGCCCCGTGGTGTAGTGGTTAACACGTCGCCCTGTCACGGCGAAGATCGTCGGTTCAAATCCGATCGGGGTCGCCATTTTTGAATATATTCGCCTCGATAGCTCAGTTGGTAGAGCAGAGGACTGAAAATCCTCGTGTCCGTGGTTCAATTCCGCGTCGAGGCACCAACCAAATGATTCGCGGAAGTGGCTCAGTGGTAGAGCATCGCCTTGCCAAGGCGAATGTCGCGAGTTCGAATCTCGTCTTCCGCTCCAAATTGGCGACGTAGCCAAGAGGCTAAGGCACAGGACTGCAACTCCTTGATCCCCGGTTCAAATCCGGGCGTCGCCTCCAATTTTTTACCTGGAGCCCGAGTGGCGGAACTGGCAGACGCACAGGACTTAAAATCCTGCGAGGGTTAAACCTCGTACCGGTTCAATTCCGGTCTCGGGCACCATCATTAAGCCTTATCCCATAAGGGATAGAGGGCTTTTTTAATTTTAGGACATAGGCGCAATTAAAGGAATTTATAGATTACATAACCGCACAATAACCGCACAAAACTTTTTCCTAAAAAAAAGACCCCATAGAGGGTCTATTTTATTGCTTTTATTTGCTGATCAATTATTGTTTTTTGTTTCAATCCGAGATGCTGATATATCCCTTTTAGCACGTTGATGTCATGTCCTAATCTTTCGGCGGCATAGTGAT
>DAOUPV010000121.1 GCA_030625965.1 Clostridia bacterium | reverse complement strand
GGGTGACGGTTTCCGACCTGCCCACCAGATACGGATTCTTCAGAGCCTATGGTTATATGAACCTTTTGAATGGTGAGCACCATGTGGCCCTGGTCAAAGGCGACGTCGGAAACGGTGAGGATCTGCTCTGCCGGGTGCACTCCGAGTGTTTGACCGGGGACGCCTTCGGGTCTTCCCGTTGTGACTGCGGTGAGCAGTTTTCTGCGGCCATGGAAGCCATCGATAAGGAAGGGCGGGGTATACTGCTCTACATGCGTCAGGAAGGGCGAGGTATCGGGCTTCTGAACAAACTCAAGGCCTATGCCTTGCAGGACGAAGGCTATGATACTGTGGAGGCCAATCTGAAGTTGGGATTCGCCGCCGACGAACGGGAGTACTTCATCGGGGCCCAGATCCTGAGGGATTTGGGTGCCAAGAGTCTCAAGCTTTTAACCAACAATCCGGAGAAGGTATACGGTCTCTCGGACTACGGCCTGGAGATTACGGAGCGTCTGTCATTGGCCATGGAGCCGACTGCCTATGACGTAGCCTATCTCAGGACCAAGCAGGAAAAGATGGGACATACCACAAACTACTAGCTTAGATACAAATAGGAGGACAAGGACATGAAACAATATGAAGGTAAACTGGTCGCAGGCCAGATGCGCATCGGCATCGTAGCTGCAAGATTCAATGAATTTATCGTGGGCAAGCTTCTGGGTGGAGCTGTAGACGGTCTGAAGAGGCATGGCGTGGACGAGGATGAGATCGAAGTGGCTTGGGTGCCGGGAGCCTTCGAGATTCCGCTGGCGGCCAAGAGCATGGCCGGAAGCGGCAAGTATGATGCTGTAGTCTGTCTGGGCGCAGTCATCCGTGGGAGCACTTCGCATTATGATTACGTTTGCAGCGAGGTCTCCAAGGGTATCGCCCATGTATCCCTGAACAGTGATATTCCGGTGATGTTCGGTGTCTTGACAACCGACAATCTGGAGCAGGCCATTGAACGGGCTGGTAGCAAGGCTGGCAACAAAGGTTTCGATAGCGCTGTGGCTGCCATCGAGATGGTCAATCTGCTGAAGGAGATGAATGCCTGATGCCTACCATCGTCTGGGATTATGACGGCACGCTGCACAACAGCATGCGCATCTATGCCCCGGCAGTCCGTTCGGTCTTCACGGACCTGAAGCAGTGGGGCCTCGTAGAAGAGGTTCCGGAAGATAAGAGAATCCGTGAATGGATCGGATTGACTAGGCAGGACATGTGGTGCCAGGCGGCGCCGCAGCTTGACCAGGAGCAGCAGGATTCAGCCGGCCTTATGGTCGGCCACCTGATGCGTGAATTGGGTTTGCAGGGCCAGGCCAGGCTCTATCCCGGGGCGGAAAGAGTGCTCTCCTGGGTGAAGGAGCATCGGTGGACCCAGTTTATGCTGACCAACGCGGGCTCGGACTATATGGGCCAGCACCGGGAACTGTTCGGTCTGGATCAGTGGTTTGACGCCTACTACTGTCCTGAAGGATGCGACGACCGGGATAAACGTGAGCTCTTTAGGGATATCCAGGAGAAGTTTGACGGTCCCTGGATCATGATCGGAGACCGGAAACAGGATGTGGAGGCGGCCAAGTGCAATGACGCTCCAGCACTGGGGTGTCTTTACGGATATGGCGGTTTGGAAGAATTGGAAATGGCGGATTATACAGTGGCGCGTATAGACCAGATTCCTTTGCTGCTGGAGAGGATTTTTTGTCCTGAGGCCAGTCAGCGGAATCTGCGTACGATCTGAAATGGGATTTTAGATCGTACGGTTTTTTCTGCTTTGGATGTGCCTGTTGAATCCTACTAGGCTGGAAGCATTGTAGGAATTCGCCTTACAATGGAAGGCAAAAGTGGTACAATGATAAGGAAGACTCAAGGGACCGTCGGTCCCTTTTTTGCCCGATGCACAAGTGCTACTTACTGTTCATAATACAAGGAGAATTCATGCGAATAAAAGGATGGGGACCGGTATTGGTCCTGTTCACGCTTAGCCTATTACTGCTCTTTCCTGCCATGGCTTTTGCCCAGGTGAGTTTGACCATCGACGGTGAAGAAATCACCTCCGAACCGACGCTACTGGTGGAGGGCCGGACCATGGTGCCTTTACGAGTGGTATCAGAGCAATTGGGCGCCAAGGTCAACTGGATCGGCAGCCTGAAGAAGATAGAGATTGTAAGCGGTGAACGGATAGCGGACATGCGTATCGGAGACCATCTGGCTGCATACGATGAACAGGCGGGCATCTATGAAATCATCGACGTGGCACCCAGACTCATCGGCGAGGGTATGGATGCTAAGACTTATGTGCCGCTGAGATTGGTGAGCAATGCCTTGGGTGTATCCATCGATTGGAATGGGGACAAGAAACTGGTAAGCGTGGATTCAGGCTCCCCGGCGACGGTAGTGCCCTACTTCCATTTCGGGTTTTCCGGGGTGGACCATGGTGAGCGAATTGAAGGGGAAAGACAGCTCCGGCTGGTCGATGCAGAGGAGTACGAGGGTAAGGCCGCGCAGGTGCGCTTCCTGCTCCTGGATCCCGTGAGCCACAAAGGTGTCATGGTGGCTGGTGGTAAGGATCTGGATGCTGCCTATAGCTGGCTGCCGGATCCCTTGATGCAGGGTGAAAAACTGCTTGTGGTCGGACTATATGATAAGAACGGTGGGTATCTGGCCGGCATGATGAAGAGGGTATTTCTGGACCCAGAACCGACCGTCCGGCTGGGCGGCTTGGCCCAGGGCGAGGTCCTGACGGACAGTGTGGAACTCACAGCCGAAGTCAATTGTCTGGCCAACTACGTGAAATACCTGTTTACCAACAGAACTACGGGTGAAAATGTTTTAAGCGAGAAAGCGGATCCCTACGGGACATACCGCTACAATCCGGAAATGGAAGATAACGGCGATGTTTTGGTAACGGTCATCGCCTATGATAAGGAAGACAATGGTGTGTTGAGTGAACCGGTGGCCATTCGTGTCCTGGTTACGCGCGAACTGTCTTTGACCGGTGTCAAGGAGGGGCAGACCATCGAAGGGCCGGTGAGGCTGAACGTGAGCCGCAACTTCCCTGTATCCAAAACCCAATATGTACTGTACGATCCGGACACCCAGGAGGAAACGGTGCTTAAGGAATTGGGTTACGGCAGCTATACCTGGAATGTAGGGCCCGGGATGAGCGGGGAGAAGGAACTGTTCGCCAGAGTGTACGATGTACGGGAGCAACCGGTTGACAGCGAACACGTTCCGGTCACCTTAAACGGTAAGCCTTCTGTAAGAATGAGTGGAGTGGGACCTGACGCCGTGGTGAGCAAGAGTGTGGAACTAAAGCTCGACACCAACGTTGAACTTTCCGGCGCCTCATTTCGCCTGACGAAGGTTTCTTCCGGTAATACGCTAGATTATGCGGTGGACGGGCAAGGCGCCTGGACACTGGATCCGGATGATTATCAGGATGGCAGCTGGTCGGTCTATGCCTATGGCAGTTATGCCGGTAGTACGGTCCGCAGCGAGGCGATCCGGTTCAAAATATATAATGGGACGACATACGGCGCCAAGCCGCTGGTAGCCAAAGCGGATTTCCGGGGGCTGGTCAGCGAACTTGCTCTGGAATCCAGGGACAAAACGGGCATGTCTGCTTCTTTGCAGGTGGCGCAGGCCATCCTGGAGACTGGTTGGGGCCAGTACATCCCGGTGGACAAATACAGCGGTAAATTCTCCTACAACCTGTTCGGGATCAAGGGGAGTGCCGTGGGGGGCTCTGTTGTCTCCAACACCTGGGAGGAATACAACGGAGTGGCCTTCCGCACCGATGCCAATTTCAGGGCCTACTACAATGTGGAGCAGTCCTGGGCGGATCACAAGAGGATCCTATTGGAACTCTCACGCTACCAGATTTATCGTGATGTGATGTACGATCCCGTGCTGGGTGCCTACGCAGTGCGCCGGGCGGGTTATGCCACTGATTCCCGATATCCTCAGAAGTTGATCAACATCATCAAGGAGTACGATTTGTGGTCGTTGGATGAGATCGGCATCTAGAAAGAGGTGGCGTTATGAGAAAAATTGGAACAGTGATTTCCGTAAATAGCAGTGCGCGCCGCGATACCAAAAAGGAACCTGTAGGCAGGGGATATTTGGAACACGGTTACGGATTGCAGGGGGATGCCCACGGTGGAGATTGGCACCGTCAGGTCAGCCTGCTCTCGGTGAAGGACATGGAACAGTTGAGCAATGAGGAACGTAAAGCCTGTAAGGCCACCTATTCCGAAAATATCACCATCGAAGGGGAAGGGTTTCATGAATTTCTTAACGGTACCGTCTTCAAGATGGGCGAAGCACATCTTGAGATAACCCAGGTGGGACAACCCTTCGAAAGAGATATTGACACTTATGCACCCCGTGAGGTCATCATGCACGCCGAGGGCATATTTGCGGTGGTACGTGAATCAGGATGGGTCCAGGTAGGTGACCCTGTCTACGTAGAGGATTAAGAGGACTTGAAACCGGATCGGAAGATCCGGTTTTTGTCGTTCTTTGGTCTGGAAAGTTAAAGCAGGCGTAATTGTAA
>DAOUPV010000095.1 GCA_030625965.1 Clostridia bacterium | reverse complement strand
TAAAGGCGTACCGTTAACGGTTACTTCTCATGGCGTAGGATGCGGAGGAGCTGCTATAGCTTTTGAGAGTTTGTGGCGTGCCGGCGCAAAAGTTATCATTAGAGTTGGAACATGCGGCGGTATGCAGGATGGAATAGATGCCGGTAGTTTGGTAATCGCCACAGCTGCCTGCAGAGAAGAAGGTGTAACTGAAAAAATGATTCCTCTATCATACCCTGCTGTCGCAGATGGAGAAGTGGTGTATGAGCTGATAAAAAGTGCAAAAGAAAAAGAAATAAAGACGAATAATGGAATTGTATTAACACAAGCTTTGTTTTATCCGAGCATCCTTGAATCAAGAGTGAAGTTGTATGCGCAAGCTGGTGTTGTGGCCATGGAGAATGAAGTCGCCAGTCTATTGGTGGTATCTTCTTTACATGGCATGAAAGCTGGTGCGATACTTGCAGCAGATGCAAAAGCATTTGAATTGGTAGGCGTGGAGGGATATGAACCTGATCAAGGATCTGTGCATCAAGCGATAGAGGATGAGATCAGAATCGCTTTGGATGCCATCGTCAATGTTAGTATTGCTTAAATCCGATAGTTGATTGGAATGTTAGGTTTGTGGAATGTAGGTGAATTTGTTAATGGTAAAGGATAATTTTAGAAAAGCAGTCGTATATATGATCATATCTTCATTTTCCTTTGCCATCATGCAACTCATGCTGAAGTTGGCAGGAGACATACCATATTTTGAAAAAGTATTTTTCAGGAATCTGGTGGGCTTGGTTTTTGCCTTCTATCTAATCAAGAAAAAGAACGTATCTTTGCTGGGCAGCAAGAGGAATTTCAAGGCGTTGTTCTTCCGTGGTTTATGCGGAACGCTGGGCATGGTGCTTTACGTATATTCTGTGAATCTGTTACCCATGGCAGATGCCTCTATGTTCAACAGGATTTCTCCTTTTTTTGTAATGATTTTCGCGGCCGTATTGCTTAAGGAGAAAATAGACAGAATAAAGGTGATTTCCCTGTTGGGAGCCTTCAGTGGAATTCTGCTTATCATTAGGCCGGATTTATCTTTGGATATGATACCTACACTGTGCGGCCTGCTCTCAGCAGTATTCGCAGGAATGGCCTATACCTTGGTTAGATACTTGAAAGGAAAGGAAGATCCCTTGACTGTGATATTCTTCTTTTCCCTTTTTTCAACGTCAACCATGTTCTTGCCTACAATCATCACTTTTACCATGTTAGATGCTATACAGTGGATGTATCTCTTGGGAATAGGGCTGTTTGCGCTAGGCGGACAATATTTTCTTACTCTGGCCTATCAGTATGCGCCGGCGGGAGAAATTTCCATCTACAGTTATTCGATGGTGATATTTTCAGTGCTATTGGGCATAGTTATCTTTAATGAAATTCCGAATGTCCTCGTCGTTGTTGGCATGATATTTGTAATTCTCTCCGCTATGTTACTTTACTTAAATGAGACGGGTCGATTGAAAAGATACGTCTTCAGACAGGAGGGTAGTCACTATGCAGCAAAGCTGGCGATACTTGATAGTACCATTGTCCCCCAAGAGCAGACTGGAAATAGTGAAGTGCACTAAATTGTGGAAGCCCGGTAGGCGCTGAACGTTTTCTTTAGGTCTGGTGGGAACAATACAAGCAGATTCCGCATTAGATATTATGAATCGGCCAGTGGCAGGGGCCGTTTTTTCAGGAGGCATACTATGAAGAAGAAACTTTTGATCACCCGTAACATCCCGGTCTGCGATTACAGGAACTGGCAGGGCATTTTCGAGGTGGACATGCCTATGGAGCGCTACAGCCGCGAGGAATACCTGGAGCGCGCTGTGAATGCCCATTACATCATCGCCTGCCAGCAGAAAGTGGACCGAGAATTGCTGGCTGCTGCACCAGGGCTTATAGCCGTAAATTCATATGGTGTCGGCTACGATGCCATTGATGTGGCCTCCTGCGAAGAAGCCGGTGTCAGTGTAACCAATACGCCTACGGCGGTAACGGAAGCCACGGCAGAACTGGCGATGGGGTTGTTGCTGGCGTTGGCCCGGCGCATACCGAACATCGATAGAAAGATGAGAAACGGATCTATCACCTGGGGTATCTTGAAAAACTCAGGAACCAGCCTCTACGGCAAGAAGGTCGGAGTGGTGGGATTGGGGCGCATCGGTAAAGCCTTTGCTATAAGGGCCCGGGCTATGGGTATGCAGGTCTGGTACCATAATCGCACTCGTTTGAGCCCGGAAGAGGAGCATCTCTTGCAGGTGTCCTACCTGCCATTGGAGGATTTGTTTCGTAACATGGATGTGATCAGTCTGCATACGCCGCTCAGCAAGAGCAGCTATCATCTGGTGGACGAAACTGTGCTAGGTAGCATGAAGCAGAGTGCCCTGCTTATCAATACTGCGCGGGGTAAGGTAGTGGATGAACAGGCGCTGGTAGAAGCGCTTGAGTCAGGACGAATTGGCGGGGCTGGACTGGATGTATTCGAACATGAGCCTAAGGTGCATCCCGGACTAATTGGAAGCGAGCATACGGTTCTTATGCCCCACGTAGGAGTCGATACATTGGAAGTCTTCCAGAATATGTTCTGCGAGGCCCTCGATGGTTTTATGGCCATCGAGGAGGGCAGAAGACCAGTTAATATAATTTAGGATAAAAGAAAAGAGTGCACTTGGTGCACTCTTTTTGATGGCTGATAAGATTCCTAATTTTTTGATGAAGGAAGTAACCATTTTCCAGGGTTCAAGATGGTTGAGGTATCATACTTCCAATGCATAAGTAGACAATGCTCCAAAAACTAGAATGATGGTGAATAATAAGCTATAGCCTGCTTATTTTACAGAGGCATCAAGGAGTGGAATCTGCATGATGGTAATATACTTTTCACTGTCCTGCTCCGTAAACTGGTCCACGATATTCAGGTTGATCAGAAGTTCATCCAATGTGAGCCCCATCTCTATTCCGGCTTTCCTTAAAGCGTCAGCGCTCTTGTGGATCTGGTCATAGGGGCCGTAATGGTAGCCGCACAGATAGTCCCCAGTCGGGATCGTGTCATAGAGGGGATTGTTTTTTTCTGGAATATCTAGATCCTCGTCCTCTTGCTCTAGGAAGATGTAGGCCCCGAAGCGCTTGATATCCTGATCGTAAAAGACGATGGTGGGGTAGAAGTAAAAGGAATCGCTCTGGAAGAGAATTTCCTCCTCGCCGATGGAGATATAGCCGCGCTTCTGGAAGCTACGGATACTCACTTTGCCCTTCTCAGCCAACGGTAGTTCCTGTTCGATGAAACGAATCTTACGTTGTATAACTGAATCGACAGCCATCAGCTCCTGCATCTTCTTTCTGAGGGCTTCGGACTGCGCCTTCATATGTTCCAGGGTGTATCCGGGTTCCCTGGATTCCATATGCTCCTTGATCTGTTTCAGGGGGTAACCAAGTCTCCTCATATAGAGGATGGAGGCCAGCTTGTAGACCTGCTCGAAATAATATTTCCTCCGCCCGGTTTCTTCATCCCGGACAGCCGGTGTCAGCAAACCGATGGAATCGTAATAGTGTAAGGTCTGCACATTTATATTGAACAGGGAGCTCAGTTCCCCGGCACTCATAACATCTTTCATGGTACCCTCCTAACAGATCATTCCAGTACACTAAATTAGGGATTTGGCTGAATTTTTTATTAGCCCGTAGCTTCAATTCGAGTATAGCACGCTTTCCAGAGCTTGTCGCATGACGAGCGAGCTGGTATTTCGCTAAAAAGAAGACCTGGCAAGATGCATGTACATATCGCATCTTGCCAGGTCTTTTCTACTCTTGTCCGAGTGTTAGTACGGATTTTGTTGGAGGCTCATTTAGAAAGTGATATCACCAGATTTAACGGAGGCGATAACTGCGTCCAAGTCTTCCTGCTTGATGGCCTCGCTGAAGTTTTCGTTCAGGTCGGAGAAATGGACCACGTCCTCCTTGATGCCCAGCGTGTAGATGGTCTGTTCCAAGGAACCGCCTACTAGCTCTTCGTAGATAAATGTATAGAGGTCAGGCACTTCGGTCAAGGCATTGATGACCACGGTTTTCGGAGCGATTTCGAAATGGATGAGACTGGCGCCTACGACCATGGCACCTCGCTCATCGCAGGCTTCAATCAGGCCTAAACCTGCAGGACCGGCCACTGTAGCCATGACATCAGTTCCGTTGTCAATCATAGCGAAGGTGAATTCCTTGGCCTTGTGCGCATCGACGAAATCGCCGACCATACTACTCAGTACCGTGATATCCGGGTCAATGGACTTGGCGCCAACCGAGAAGGCCTCTACCGCCGCAGTAATGGGAGGAATCTCCATACCCCCGATGATACCTACGGTACCAGTTTCGGTAAGCAGTGCTGCTGCAACACCCATCAGGTAGCCTTGCTCATTCTGAGCCACGGCCACATTGGTGATATTATCTTCGACTACCCAACCGTTGATCACGCAGAACTGGGTGTCCGGGTATTCCGAGGCTACAGCGTTGACCGGATCCACGAACTGGGCACCATGGCCGAATACTAGATCGTAGCCTGCTTCGGCATAGGTCCTGAGTGAATCTTCCAAATCGGACTGGGAAACATTTTCGGCATAGGATACTTCAGCACCATACTCATCCTGGATGCGCATCATTCCTTCGAAAGCCAGGCCGCCCCATTCCAGATCGCTGATCGGACCGTTCAGAACCAACGCCGCTTTGGGCATCTCCTGGGCAGGTTCGGTTGCAGCATCATCTGCTGGTTCGGAATCCGTGGTGCTACAGGCAGTAGGCAGTATGATCAAAGTAGCGCATAACAGAATAGCTAAAAAGGTTTTCATCTTTTTCATGGTATTTTCTCCCTTGATTTATAATCTAGTAGTTTATTGGTTTCTGTAATCTTTTAGATATTACCTAGCACTTGTTCATATAGAGCTTCACCTTCGTTGGATAATTTCTTTTCGTCGACCCCGACCAGTGATCCGTTTTCGTAGACCACTTTTCCGTTGACTATGGTCATATGGACCGGTCCGGTCACGCCGGTGCGGGCCAGCAGATTCTTGGGATCATGCAAGGTACCGGTCAATTCCAGTGCGCTGGTATCAACCATGAATAGATCTGCACCTTTTTCTGTCTCTAATGAACCGATGTCCGTTCGGCCCAATGTCTTAGCCCCGTTAATGGTCGCGATTTTCAGCATGTCATAGGGGCTGGGACAGCCACCTCTTTTCTTACTATGGTAGGCCTGCATCAAAAAGGCCATCCGGAGTGAGTCCAGCAAGTTGGAACTGTCATTGGTCGCCGAGCCATCACAGCCCAAGCTAACATTCATGCCCTCTTTGTTCATGGCCGGGATATCCAGGATATCGAATCCCCCCAACACGGCCGGTGCCGGACAATGGGAAAGGCTGGTGCCTGTCTGGGCCATCACCGTGTACTCCTCGGGAGTCAGTTCCCAGCCATGAGCAAACCAGACGTCCGAGCCTACGAAATCAATTTCCTGACACCATTCCAGGGTCCGTTTGCCCCAGCGTTCCACCATGATGTTGTTTTCGCCTTCACCCAGGTGGGTATGCAGGAAGACGCCCTTGTCACGCGCTAGCGCCACTGATTCCACGAAGGTGCTCTTGTAGCTGTTGATGGGCTGACAGGGCGCCACGACGATCTGTCCCATGGAATAAGGCTTGGGATCATGGTAAAGATCGATGATACGCTCACAGTCACTGATGAATTCGTCGGTGGTTTCCACCATGTCATCAGGGATGGTGCTCCCTTCGGTCAGGGGCAGGGTATTGCAACCACGGCCTGCATGGTAGCGAATACCCAGTTCGGAAGCCGCTTGCATCTGGCGATCCACCAGTAGTTTGCCGGAAGACTTGGTGTAGCAGTACTGGTGGTCGAAGGCCGTCGTGCAGCCGTGCTTCAACAGGTCACCCATGGCGGTCAGCGAGGAATAATAGATGACATCCTCTGTGATCCGTTGGAATATGGGATAGATTTTGCTGAGCCACTCCACGACATGCATGTTGACATAGTCGATGGATTCCTGGTTCCTGACAAAAGTCTGGAAGAAATGATGATGAGTGTTGACCAGACCCGGATAGATGAATTTGTCCCGCCCGTCGATCACGGTCGCATCCGGTGCTGAGAGGTTCTTTCCAATCTCTTTGATCTTCGGTCCCTCGATCAGAATGTCCGTGTCATAGAACACTTGGTCCGATGCATCGCAGGTCACGATGGCTCTTGCATTTTTGATTAGAATTTGAGTATTCAAACTCCGCACCTCCATAGTTAATTAAATTTTCTCGGGCTGCAGTCCCGGATTAATGCGATTTGTATCATGAGAAGTTGAATTACGATCTTTATGGAAAGCTCTGATAATTGATA
Organism: Clostridia bacterium; assembly: GCA_030625965.1. GTDB lineage: Bacteria > Bacillota > TC1 > TC1 > UBA5767 > UBA5767. Next base: position 724 of record DAOUPV010000095.1, on the reverse strand, counting down.
ATGAATTATGCGAGTTGGTGGTTGTCGGATAAGGGTATGCTCTTGATGTTGATTTAATCTTATTACATATAGTTACTATAGGTACAAGCGTTTTTTGAGAATTAGTTTGAAATCGGGAGAAAACAATCAATTTCAGGGAGTTGCTCGGATTTTATGACAGGCCTTTTTGCTACTTTTTCCCAATGGGGATATAATGAAAGTGTAATAAAACAGAGGAAAAAACCATATACAATCAAGACCACATTGCGCCCGTTTGAATGATATCGCGATTAGAGACTGAATTCAGCAGTTAACTCAGAAGCTATGCATGCAGATATTGTTTATATGGGTACGATGATCACAAAGGTGTATTGGACGCCTTGCCTTTGTGGGAGTGAATCGCGTAACCGACCATATTCATGGTCGGTTTTTGTTGTTTGCGAGGCATGTTGCCGAGCTAATGGTCTTGAAAGAAGGACCTGTCACCCAGGCTATGGGAAGACAAGCTGTAGGCAAGGGCGTCTTCGGTGACGAAGGGGTCTGAAGGAAGCTGATGGCGGTTGTTGGAGCGGAACGAAAGTGAACCAGCGTTGGTGGCTGTGGGGGATAACCTTCCAGCAAGTGGGAACGTCCGATATTAGCCTAAACCACAGACATTAGGATGGTCGTTTTAACAACAAGCGGAGCAACTTAACCTCGGAATTACTGTACCTGAAGCTGTAGCTTCTCCGACAAGGGAAACCAA
>DAOUPV010000032.1 GCA_030625965.1 Clostridia bacterium | reverse complement strand
AGCGGCAACCAACATCAGGAACAGACCGAGTTTGATGGTTTTCTTATCCATTCTTCTTCACCTCCCCGAATACTCTTCCTCTGGTGTAACGGTCGATCAGGGGGGTAACCATATTCATGATGACGATGGAATAAGCTACGCCTTCCGGAAGTCCGGCACCTTTTCTGATGATGAAGGTCAGAAGACCCAGGCAGATACCGTATATGATACGGCCTCTTTTGGTGGTTGGGCTGGTTACCCAGTCGGTAGCCATGAAGAAGGCACCGATGAGAAGTCCGCCTGCGAACACGTTATAGAATGCGTACCAGATTCTGGGGTAAGGACCCGCGAAAACGAGCGCCAGCACGAAGACAGTGCCTACGTAAAGGGATGGGATCTTCCAGTCGATATGCTTCTTATAAATCAGGTAGAGTCCGCCGATCAGGAGGGCTAGTGCGGAGGTTTCACCCATGGAACCCGCGATGTTGCCCAGAAATACATTGGACAGGCTCGGCAATGAACTCATCAGTTCAGGATCGATGGTTAAGCCTGCAGCGGCCTGCTTGTTGATGGCTCCGATGATACCCAGCGGGGTAGCAGAGGAGACACCGTCGAACGGGCTGGTGAAGCTGGTCATATACACAGGCCAGGAAGCGACCAAAAGGGCTCTTCCGACCAATGCCGGGTTGAACAGGTTGTTGCCCAATCCGCCGAACACCTGCTTACCGATAACGATACAAACGGTAGCGCCGATGAATGTCAACCACAATGGTGTAGCCGGAGGGATGACCAGTGCGAATAGAAGACCGGTCAGGGCCGCGCTGTAGTCGGTTATGGTAATCTCAACGCCGCGCAGTCTCTGGCAGACATATTCAGCCAGTACAGCAGTGGCCACCGAGGTTACGATGACTGCCAGTGCAGACAGACCGAAGAAGTATAAGGACACGGCTGTTGCCGGTAAAAGTGCGATGATCACGTCACGCATGGCTGCGGGAATACTGTTTCCGCTATGCACATGAGGAGAGGAAGACACTTTTAGGAGTTGTTCACTTTTCATTTTGTTTACTTCCTTTCCTATTTTTTCTTGCTCTTGATCACGCCTTGTTTGCCTAGGCGGATGTACTCAAGAAGCGGTATGTTGGCCGGACAGACGTAGGAGCATGATCCGCATTCGATGCAGGACATGATGTTCTGTTCTTCGTCCAGACGGGTGAATTCCTTAGTTTTGGTCAAAACGACTAGTCTGGTGGGTTCCAGGAAGGCAGGGCAGACGTCGACGCATTTGGCGCAGCGTACGCAAGTGTGCTCCTTGGGTAATTCCTGTCCCTCATCCTTCAGGACCAGAATGGCGGAGGTTCCTTTGGTGATGGGGACCTCGTCCGAATACATGGATTTACCCATCATCAGACCGCCAGAAAGGATCTTGTTGTTTTCTTCCGTATAACCACCCGATTGATTGATCAGGTCGCTGAACAGAGTACCGATCTTGGCAACGTAGTTGCCTGGTGTGTCAACCGAGTTGCCGGAAACGGTAATCATACGCTCAATCAGTGGCATGTTGTCTTCCACTGCATCGCATACTGCCTTGGCAGTACCGACGTTGTTCACGATCACGCCGACATCGAGAGGAAGTCCACCGACGGGAACCTCACGGCCCGTGACTGCATAGATTAGCTGTTTCTCACTGCCTTGCGGGTATTTTTCCTTACAGACGACTACGTCGATTTCAGAGAATTCTGCGCAGCACTGGGTAAGTTTCTCGATAGCATCCATCTTGTTGTCCTCGATGGCCACGATACCCTTTTTAGCACCAGTCGCCTTGAGGATGTATCCTAGGCCCTTGACGATGGGTTCCGAGTATTCCAGCATCAGACGATGGTCAGCAGTAATGAACGGCTCACATTCGATACCATTCAAAATGATGTAGTCGATATTGGTTTGCTCAGGTGGTGTGTATTTTACGTGGGTCGGGAAAGCGGCGCCACCCAAACCAACGATACCCGCATCCAGAACTTTCTTGATAATCTGTTCTCTAGTTAGAGACTCAGGGTTTTCTTCCGGTTTGATGCTAGCGACCATGGTGTCCTGCTTGTCATTTTCGATGACGATGCAGTTCACGAAACGGCCGGTCGGATGAGCTTTCTTTTCAATGGAAACGACCTTTCCGCTGACACTTGAATGGATAGGGGCGCTTACGAACCCCAAGGTCTTTCCGATCTCCTGACCCATCAGGACTTCGTCTCCCACACACAGGTTGGCCTCGCAGGGCGCACCGATATGCTGTGATAACGGGATATAGACAAAATCTGGTGGTACTGCTTTTTTTGATTCATAGGTACTGGTCAATTCTTTGAAAGAATCCACATGTGTCCCACCCATGAAAGTAACTTTCTTCATCAGATCACCTCGTAGTTTAGTATTCTTAATAACCGACATGATTATACTTTAAAATGCACTCAGGTTAAAGGCTTCTCATTTATTTTTTTCCTATTTATATATATTCGTCTGCAAGTTTGTTAAAAAGCGAAAAAATATAGCTTGTAAACTAAGAAAAATGCCAAAAAAATTGAAAGAGGGCACAGTTGACTGTGCCCTCTTTCGATATCATTCTCTATACATTGAAACGGAAATGCATGATGTCTCCGTCCTTAACTACATATTCCTTGCCTTCAATCCTGAGTTTTCCTGCTTCCTTGACCTTAGTTTCTGATCCGGCTGCTTTCAGATCATCGAAGCTCATAACTTCCGCCTTGATGAATCCACGTTCGAAATCGGTATGGATGACAGCAGCAGCTTGGGGGGCCTTGGTACCACGAACGATGGTCCATGCCCGGACCTCCGGTTTGCCGGCCGTCAGATAAGTAATCAGACCGAGCAGGTCATAGGCCGCCTTGATGGTCGCATCCAGACCGGACTGGGGGATACCCAGCTCCTCTAAGAAGGCTTTCTTGTCTTCCGCATCCAGTTCCGCGATTTCAGACTCCAGCCTGGCAGAGACCGGAATCACACGGGCATTCTCCGTAGATGCGATTTCCTTGACCTGTTCCAAGTATGGATTGGCGGAGGGATCGGCAGCTTCTTCTTCGGCGATATTGGCGATATAGATGATGGGCTTGATGGTCAGGAGGTTGAAACTCTTGAGCAGCTTCAGCTCTTCATCGGTGAACTCCATGGTCCTGACGGCCAGACCTTCGTCCAGCGCCTCATCTTTGATCCGCTTTACCAGGTTATATTCCTTTATTGCTTCTTTGTCCTTGGTCTTTAGTTTGCTCTCCAGTTTGGAGAAGCGTTTATCCATCGACTCCAGATCGGCCAAAGCCAGTTCCAGGTTGATGATCTCGATATCCCTTTTGGGATCTACAGTGTTGGCCACATGGGTTACGTTTTCGTCATCGAAGCAACGCACCACGTGGGCGATTGCATCTACCTCACGGATATGGGAGAGGAACTTGTTGCCTAGGCCTTCACCTTTGCTCGCGCCCTCTACAAGACCAGCGATATCCACGAATTCAAACGCCGTAGGGATGGTTTTTTTGGGTTCATACAGTTCTGTCAGATAATCCAACCGTTCGTCAGGAACGGTGACCACGCCCACGTTGGGGTCGATGGTGCAGAAGGGGTAGTTCGCGGATTCCGCGCCCGCCTGGGTGATTGCATTGAAAAGTGTTGACTTGCCTACGTTGGGTAAACCAACGATTCCGCAGCATAATGCCATAATATATACTTCCTTTCATGATTAGCAATAGAGATTTCATCAAAAAGTATATACGATAGAGCAAACCTTGACAATAAATTTTGTATCTAAAGGTCTGTGTGGTACACTAACACCAACTAAATTAGTTGGGAAGAAAGAAGGCTATTAATGGATAAAAACTATACAGTAGGGAATATGCATTGTGCCAGTTGTGCTGCCAACGTGGAGCATGCTGTCTCGCAGATAGAAGGCGTGACGAGCGCTGTTGTCAATCTGCTGACTGAGAATTTGCGGGTCGATTACCAAGTATATAATGAAGAGAAGGAAAATATAGTGATGCGAGCCGTAGAGGCGTTGGGCTACGAGATCATCAAGGGGGCAAGGGTGCGCACCCAAATCCTGATTGGCGGCATGCATTGCGCCTCCTGCAGCACCAATGTGGAAAAAATGTTGAATGCCCGGGATGGTGTGTCCGAAGCTTTCGTCAATTTGACGACAGAGCAGGCCACCGTGGAGTATGACCCGGAACGCATCACCTTGGAGGAGATTCATAGCAGCATCGAAGCGCTGGGTTACCAAGTACTGCAGGACGGGAATGCCCCGGATGCGGGAGGGGAGCATAAGAAGGCCAAACGCAGACTATACTCCCTGTTCGCCTTGGCCATTCCCTTGTTTCTGATCAGCATGGGTCCCATGATGGGAATAACTGCCTTGCGGGCTCTGGAGATGAGCCGTCCGGTGGAGGTGGCCATCATACAACTACTGCTTACAGTACCGATCATGCTGATAGCCAGGGACCATTACATCATCGGTTTCAAATCACTTCTGAAGCGCATGCCCAATATGGATTCTTTGGTGGCAGTGGGAACCGGTGCAGCTTTTGCTTACAGTTTTTACAGCAGTCTACGAATAATCCTGTCAGGAGAAAGCTTACCGCTGTATTTTGAGAGTGTGGGTGTCATTATCGCGCTCATCAATCTAGGTAAATATCTGGAAGGGAATGCCAAGAGGAGAACAGGAAAAGCCATTGAACGGCTTGTAGACCTTAGACCCAAGACGGCCATCCTAGTAGAAGATGGTGAAGAAAAAAAAGTATTGATCCAGAAAGTCAAGGTGGGGGACCATCTGCTGGTGAAACCAGGAACCGCCATACCTACCGACGGTGTGGTCGTCCGAGGTGAATCCAGTGTGGATGAATCCATGATCAGCGGCGAGAGCATCCCGGTCTTCAAGGAAACAGGGGGCAACCTGACCGGAGCTTCGGTGAACGGTACGGGCTCCCTGGTGATGGAAGCCACCAGGATCGGTGAGGATACGGTGCTGTTCCAGATTATCCGTATGGTCAAACAGGCCCAGGGGAGCAAGGCGCCCATCGCTAGGCTTGCAGACAAGGTTGCTGGACGCTTCGTACCGGTGGTCATGGGTATCGCTGCCTTATCCTTTGCCTTCTGGATGATCTACGGAAAGAGTCTTGAGTTTTCACTGACCATCTTCGTAGCTGTATTGGTCATCGCCTGCCCGTGTGCATTGGGACTGGCTACGCCGACTGCCATCATGGTGGGTACCGGCAAAGCTGCAGAGAAGGGGATCCTATTCAAGGGAGGAGAACCTCTGGAACGCTTGAACAGCACCCAGGTGATGCTTCTGGATAAGACTGGTACCATCACCCAAGGGAAGCCCACGGTAAACAATGAATTCATCTACAACGGATACACGTTGGAAGATCTCTATACGATTGCAGCCCTTGTTGAAAGCCATTCGGAACATCCGTTGGCCGATGCAGTCCTGACCAGAGCCGGGAACTTTGAAAAATCCGCAGCATGGCAAAATGCCAGTGTGGCATCCTTCAAGTCGGTTCGTGGTAAAGGTTTGGTTGCCCAACTGATGAACGACGATAAACGGCACAACACCTGGATGGGCTCCTTGAGAATGCTGGAAGAAAAAGGTTATCTCGAAGATCCATTGATCAAGAAGGATGTGGATTCCTTACTTGAAGAGGGGGATACCATCATGGCCCTTGCATTGGGCGACGAACTGGTAGGCCTGATCGGCGCCAAGGACCGTATGAAGGACGGAGTACCTCAAATGATCGTAGCCCTGAAGGCAAGGGGAATCGAACCGGTTCTCCTGACAGGGGACCATAAGATGGCTGCCGCTCACATTGCGGAGGAAGCGGGCATCGAACGGGTAATCGCTGAGGTCATGCCGGAGCATAAGGTGCAGGAGGTCGAACGCTTGCAGCAGGAAGGCTATAAGGTGACCATGGTGGGGGACGGTATCAACGATGCCCCGGCATTGGTACAGGCTGACGTTGGCGTGGCTATAGGAGGCGGTACCGACGTAGCGGTGGAATCTGCGGACGTAGTGCTGATGCAGGACGATCCCATGAACATCGTTGCGGCATTACATGCGTCAGCAATGACCTTGCGCAACATCAAGCAGAACCTGTTCTGGGCTTTTTTCTACAATATCGTCGGCATCCCCATTGCTGCAGGAGCGCTCTACCTGTCAAACGGTCTGCTTCTGAACCCCGTGATTGCAGCGGCGGCCATGGCGTTCAGCTCAGTTTCTGTAGTGAGTAACGCACTTAGGCTTAGACGGCAAATTTAAAGTTAGTTTTACTAGCATGAAATAGGCTGAAAAAAAGCATGACAAGCAAATATGAAGAATGAGAGGAGGACACTTCTCTCATTCTTTTTTTTGCTTAAACAGGAGGAATAACATGGACGATTATAATGACATAGTAATGTGGTATGGAATAAGCGAAACCCTTAAGAATCCACGTTTGTTGCGCAAATTGTACTTCATGAAGCGAGCGGATAAGACCAGTGACCCGATCGCCGTGCAGGATGCGAGAAAAGGACTGCGCCCGAGCGATTTGGAATGCATGAAGGAAGCCGTAAGGGTGGCCAAGCAGGAACAGGGTCGGTTTATGGAGGAAATCAAAAAGCTGTTGCACAATGACATATTTGTGTTAACGTATAGGGACAAAAGATACCCAGGACACTTAAGAACCATCGACGATCCACCGGCTCTATTGTATGCTCTGGGTGATCTGTCTTTGCTTAATCAGAAAACTTTTGGTATTGTAGGTTCGAGAAGATGCACCCCATATGGTAGAAAGATGGCAGACCGGTTTTCCGGTGGACTGGCACAAAGAGGGGAAGTCATCGTCAGCGGTCTGGCCTATGGCGTGGACGCTGCCGCCCATCAGGCGGCGCTGGCAATCGGCGGAAAAACTATTGCAGTTTTGGGCAATGGCATATATCATAAATATCCGGCCGAAAATGCCGAACTGCAGCATAGCATTGGAAGAAAAGGACTCATTATCAGCGAATATCCCCTGCAGCACGGCCCCAGAGCCTATCAGTTTCCTGAGCGCAACCGCATCATAAGCGGATTGAGTGACAGACTGCTGGTTGTGGAAGCTGCGCATAAAAGCGGAAGCCTGATCACCGCCCAAATGGCTTTGGAACAGGGCAAGGATATCTATGCCATTCCCGGGGATATCGACAGAACGACGAGTGCTGGCAGCAACAAACTAATTCGAGACGGGGCCTTGGTGGCACTGTCACTAGAAGAAATTATGGAATAGGAAAGGATTACTATGTCAGATAAGATATTGGTCATTGTGGAATCACCCGCAAAAGCCAAGACCATTAATAAATTTTTAGGTAGCAGATATACTGTGACCTCATCAATGGGTCATGTAATCGATTTACCCAAGAGCAAGATGGGCGTTGATGTAGAAAACAACTTTGAACCGCAGTACATCACCATACGCGGTAAGGGGAGCCTGCTGAAAGAAATAAAAAAGGAAGCCAAGAAGGCTAAGAAAATTTTGGTCGCGACTGACCCGGACCGTGAGGGTGAGGCCATTGCCTGGCATCTGCAGCGGGCTCTGGGACTACCGGAAGACGGCAAGACCCGAATCGAATTCAATGAAATCACCAAGGACGCCATCAAGGAGGCGGTAAAGCAACCCCGGACCATCGACATGCATCGGGTCGAGGCCCAGCAAGCAAGAAGGGTTCTGGACCGGCTTGTGGGATACTCCCTCAGCCCTCTGCTATGGAAGAAAGTGAAAAAGGGCCTAAGTGCGGGCCGTGTTCAGTCTGTGGCAGTGCGCATCATCATAGAACGCGAGGAGGAAATAGATAAGTTCGTTCCTGAGGAATATTGGAAACTCGCGGCCAAATTCCTGAAAGATGAGATGGAGTTTGAAGCGGGTCTGACCCATGTTGATGGCAAAAAGGCGGAAATCACCTCTGAAGAAGAGATGAAACAGGTCCTGGATTTGCTGAAGGACAGTGAATACCAGGTGAAAAAGGTCGTGCGGAAAGACAAGAAAAAGAATCCCAACGCGCCCTATACCACCTCCAGCCTGCAACAGGATGCATCGAGAAAGCTGGGATTCAGCGCCAAGAAGACCATGCGTTTCTCCCAACAGCTATACGAGGGTGTCGATCTGGGCAGAGGCCAAGGCGGTACAGTCGGTCTGATCACTTATATCCGTACCGACTCGACAAGAATCTCCAGCCAGGCCCAGGAAGAAACCAAACTCTTTATTGAAGAAAAATACGGCAAGGAGTACTTGCCTGAAAAATTTAGAACCTACAGTAGCAAGAAGAATGCTCAGGATGCACACGAAGCCATCCGTCCCACGTATGTGGACAAATCACCAGAGCTTCTTAAAGATACTTTGAGCAAGGATCAGTACAAACTCTACAAGCTGATCTGGACCCGTTTTGTATGTTCACAGATGGCCAGCGCCATCATCGATAGCCTCACCGTAGACATTGAAGCTGCGGAAGCAAGATTCAGAGCCAACGGCTCCCGTGTCAAGTTCCTGGGATACCTGAATTTGGACAAGGATGCCAGAAAGTCACTGAGTGAAGTCTCACTCCCGGCGTTGGAAGAGGATGAGAGTTTGGTTCCCAAGGAACTGGCCCCCACCCAGCACTTCACGCAACCGCCGGCCCGGTTCAATGAAGCCTCTCTGGTAAAAACACTGGAAGAGAAGGGAATTGGACGACCAAGCACCTATGCCACCATCATCGATACCATTGTGAGACGGGGCTACGTGCTGAAGGATGCCAAACTGTTCTACTCGACGGAACTGGGAAGAATCGTTTTGGACGTGTTGCAGTCCAGTTTCACTACTGTATTGGACCCGACCTTCACGGCGGACATGGAGAGCAAGCTGGATGGTGTCGAGGAAGGTACTGCCGACTGGAAAGCCATTCTCAGGGATTTCTACGGCCCGTTTTCCATGGAATTGGAAAAAGCGGAGAAGGAAGTCGCCAAGATCGAAATCAAGGATGAAGTCTCTGACGTGATTTGCGAGAAATGCGGTCGCAACATGGTGTACAAGATGGGACGCTACGGTAAATTCCTGGCCTGTCCAGGATTTCCGGACTGCCGCAATACCAAACCGATCATCAAGAGCACCGGCAAGAGTTGCCCCAAGTGCGGTGGCGATATCATTGAGAAGAAGAGCAAGACCGGAAAGACCTTCTATGGTTGCGAGAAATATCCGGATTGTGATTTCGTGAGCTGGGACCTGCCCATAGAAGAGAAATGCCCCAAGTGCAGTTACCCGCTGGCACAGAAAGGCAAACGCTACGGCGGTTACAAATATTGTCTTTCCGATGATTGTGACTATACCGAACAGAAGAAAAAGGCAAAGAAGAAGGATACCAAGAAATCGCAGGAGAAAAAATGACATCAATTAAAGTAATAGGCGGAGGATTGGCTGGCGCTGAAGCCAGTTACCAGTTGGCTGAACGAGGCCACAAAGTAACATTGTTTGAAATGCGCCCGAAGGTGGAGACCAAAGCCCACCAGACCGGCGATTTGGCCGAACTGGTCTGTAGCAATTCGTTAAGATCCGCGGACGTGACCAACGGAGCGGGACTGTTGAAGGAAGAACTGAGACGTTGTGATTCCCTGATCATACGTATGGCGGACCTGCACAGGGTACCGGCCGGCGGCGCTTTGGCTGTAGACAGACTAGGCTTCTCCAGAGGTGTAACTGAAGCAATTGAAAAGCACCCCAACATAGAGATCATCAGAGAAGAAATCAAAGAAATACCCCAGGAAGGATACGTTATCGTGGCTTCCGGTCCCTTGACAGAGGGCGCATTGGCAGAGTCCATCCAGGAGCTGTGCTCCGAGGACTACTTCCATTTCTTCGATGCTGCAGCGCCTGTAGTGACACTGGAATCTGTGAATATGGATAAGGCTTGGTGGGCTTCTCGTTACGACAAAGGGGATGCAGACTATATCAATTGCCCTCTGAACCAGGAAGAATATGAGGCTTTGGTAGCCTTCCTGATCCAAGCGGAAAAACACAAACCCGAGATTGAAGGGGAAGAACAATATTTCGAAGGATGCATGCCTGTCGAGGAAATGGCCAGGCGAGGCGCACAAACTTTATCTTTCGGACCTTTGAAGCCAGTCGGACTTGTGAACCCGCATACCGGGAAGGAAGAACACGCCGTAGTCCAGCTGAGGATCGACAACAAAGAGAGAACCTTGTTCAACCTGGTCGGATTTCAGACCAGTCTTACCTTCGGTGAGCAGAAGAAGATGATGGCCTTGATTCCTGGACTAGAGAATGCGGAAATCGTACGCTACGGGGTGATGCACCAGAATTCTTATATCAAGAGCCCGCTGCTCTTGAACCCTGACGGCTCAATGAAGAATCATGAGCGCATATATTTCGCCGGACAGATCACCGGTGTCGAGGGATACATCGAAAGCACAGCTTCAGGGTTGGTAGCCGGAGTGAATCTGGCACGCATCCTAGATGGGGATGAACCGGTGTGCTTTCCGAAGACTACAGCCATCGGCGGCCTGATGGGCTATATCACCGAGGCTGAGGCGAAGGATTTCCAACCTATGCATATAAACTGGGGGCTGATCCCCAAGATGATGCCTAAGATCCGCAAGAAGAAGCTCAGGAATGAAGCCTTGGCTAAACGTGCATTGGAGGATATGGATAATTTCCTCCAGGAGAACCGGATAAGGGGTTAACCATGAACTGTGATACTTCGCTGAGACAGTATCTGGCAATGCTATCGAATGAAAAAAACTATTCTGAACACACAATCAACGCCTACCGTAGGGACATACAGGCGTTTTTTGCTTTTTTACAGGAAGAAGATGCATTGCAAGAGGCGGATGCTCCGGGGGCGATCACCCACCTGCAGGTCCGGCGCTATCTGGGCAAGCTGAATATGAAGCGCTACAAGACATCGACGATGGCCAGACACATTGCGGCGCTTCGGGCCTATTTCAAATACTTGGAGTCGGAAGAACTGTTGGAAGAAAATCCCATGCAGCGCATCAGCAGTCCCAAAATAGCTAAGAAGATCCCTGAATTCCTATACCAGGAACAGATTCGTGAACTGATGCATTTGCCGGACATGAGTAATTCCATCGGGGTGCGGGACAGACTGGTTCTGGAGATCCTTTATGGGACCGGCATCCGGGTCGGCGAGCTGGTGAGCATCAAGTTGGTGGATATCGATCTAAGCAGGCGGTTCATCCGTGTTTTGGGTAAAGGAAACAAGGAACGCATCGTTCCTTTCGGACAGTTGCTAAAGGACGTGATGACGCTCTACATGGACCACCACCTGCAGGAGCTGGCGCCCGAGGGTGACAAGCACCTTTTGTACAACACAAGGAAGGCTCCTATTTCAGACCGCAGTGTAAGAAAGATGCTTGAAAAATACGGAAAGCTGTTGGGGATCGGACGCATCTATCCGCATATGCTTAGACATTCATATGCCACGCATCTGCTGGAGAACGGCGCTGACATTAGAATCGTCCAGGAGCTGCTTGGACATGAAAATCTCTCGACCACGCAAATTTACACCCACTTAAGCAAGCAACATCTCAGAGATGTGTACCGAAACGCCCATCCCCATGGCAAAAATGGCTTGTCGAAGTAGGTGAGTTATGGTATACTTTCTCAGGTATGAAAAAATCACACAGTTGGAATCGGAAAGGGGTGCCCTAGGGTGCTTTCTGGTGAAGAAGGCTGTGGAAGAAAAAAACCAAGGAGGATATTGAAATGGCAGTAATTTCAATGAAACAACTACTCGAATCAGGTGTGCACTTCGGACACCAAACACGTCGCTGGAACCCCAAGATGGCTAGGTACATCTTCACGGACAGAAATGGTATTTACATCATCGACCTACAACAGACCGTGAAACTGTTGGACGACGCTTACAATTTCCTGCGCAGCGTATCTGCTGACGGCAAGAAAGTAATCTTCGTAGGAACCAAGAAGCAAGCACAGGAATCCATCAAGGAAGAAGCAATTCGTTCCGGTGCATTCTACGTCAACCACAGATGGTTGGGCGGCATGCTGACCAACTTCAACACCATCAAGAAACGTGTTACCAGACTGAAGAATCTTGAAGAGATGTCTATCGATGGCACATTCGATGTACTTCCTAAGAAGGAAGTAATGAAGCTGAACAAACAGAAAGACAAACTGGAAAACTTCCTGGGCGGTATTAAGGAAATGCACGGCCTGCCCGGTGCTATTTTTGTAGTAGACCCTAGAAAAGAACGTATCGCCATCGCGGAAGCAAAAAGATTGCATATCCCGGTAGTGGCTATCGTAGACACCAACTGTGATCCGGACGAGATCGATTACGTGATCCCTGGTAACGATGATGCCATTAGAGCGGTAAAACTGATCACCAAGAAAATGGCTGATGCTATTATTGAAGGTTCTCAGACTAAAGTAGACGACGATGACTTCGTGGACGTAACCACTGAAGTTGTTGCCGAAGAAGTTGTAGCAGTTGCTAAAGAAGCACCTGTTGCTACTGAAAAAGCTTAATCAAAGGAGGACGATTATTATGATTAAGGCAAGCTTAGTAAAAGAATTACGTGAAATGACCGGTTCCGGCATGATGGACTGCAAAAAAGCCCTGACTGAAACCGATGGAGATATGACCAAAGCTGTTGAGTATCTGAGAGAGCACGGTATGGCGAGCGCAGCTAAAAAAGCTGGTCGTATTGCTACCGAAGGTCTGGTTGAATCCTACATCCACGGTGGCGGAAGAGTCGGCGTATTGGTAGAAGTCAACTGTGAGACCGACTTCGTGGCCAACACCGATGATTTCAAATCATTCGTGAAGGACATCGCCATGCAGATTGCTGCAGCGAAACCTGAATTCATTCGTGAGGAAGAAGTTCCCCAGGATGACATCGAGAAAGAAAAAGAGATTCTCAGAAACCAGGCTCTTAACGAAGGCAAACCCGAGAAGATCGTCGACAAGATGGTTGAAGGTAGAATCAGAAAGTATTACGAGCAGGTATGCCTGATGAACCAGAGTTTTGTTAAGGACCCTGACAAAAAAATAAGCGATATCGTAACTGAGAAGATTGCGAAAATCGGTGAAAATATCTCAATCCGCAGATTCGCCCGCTACGAGTTGGGTGAAGGCCTTGAGAAAAAACAGGATAATTTTGCAGAAGAAGTTGCTTCCATGACAAAATAGTAGTAAATCCTAAGGGAACACTTTTGTGTTCCCTTTTTTTGAAGTAGAATAGAGTAAATATGAAAGTAGGTATGACTATGAATGAGCCCATGTACAAACGGGTCCTTCTCAAGATCAGCGGTGAAGCGCTGGCCGGCGACAAGGGATTCGGCATCGACAATGATACAGTAGCCAACATAGCAAAAGAAATTAAAGGAATTGTCGATTTGGGTGTGGAAGTTATCGTAGTGGTAGGCGGTGGTAACATTTGGAGAGGTGCAAATCAAAGCGCATCCGGAATCGACCGCTCGACTGCGGACTATATGGGCATGCTGGCCACCATCATGAATTCATTGGCCATCCAAGGTTCTCTGGAACGCATAGAAGTGCCGACTAGGGTTCAAACTTCTATCGAAATGAGGGAAGTCGCCGAACCGTTCATCCGTAGAAAAGCCATATCTCATTTGGAAAAGGGCAGAGTGGTCATCTTCGGTGGAGGTACGGGAAATCCATATTTCTCCACAGATACAGCTGCTGCACTTAGAGCTGCTGAAATGGGCTGTGAAGTGATTCTGATGGCTAAGAAAGTGGACGGTGTCTACGACATGGATCCCAATCAGCATCCGGAGGCCAAACTGTACCATGAAATATCATTCCGTGAAGTGCTGAATCAGGGCCTCAAGGTGATGGATGCGACAGCCGCGTCCTTATGTATGGAAAACGATATCAACCTATTGGTATTCAACTTGACGCAGCCAGGTAATATTTTAAAAGCCATATGTGGCGAACACATTGGAACAGTAGTTGGGAGGTAACTATGAGTATTGCAAAAACGATTACTGCAGCAGAAGACAAAATGGCAAAGGCAATTGACGCCTACAAGCATGAGCTGTCCAGCATCCGGACCGGACGGGCCAATCCCGGCATACTGGAAGGGATCATGGTTGATTACTACGGTGTACCGACACCGCTCAACCAGGTCGGTAACATCAGCGCCCCGGATCCCCACTTGCTGGTAGTACAGCCTTGGGATAAAACGGTGATTGGCGCTATCGAAAAGGCCATCTTGGCAGCCAACATCGGTATTAACCCAGCCAACGATGGGCAACAGGTGAGACTGCCTATTCCCCAGCCTACCGAAGAGAGAAGAAAAGAGCTGGTGAAGCAGGTTCACAAAAAAGGTGAAGAGTTCAAGGTGGAAATCAGGAACATCAGAAGGCAGACCAATGATGCTTTGAAGAAACTGGTTAAAGAAGATGGCATCTCCGAAGACATGGTCAAGGACGGCGAAGCACAGGTCCAGGACATAACCAAGGTTTACTCCGAAAAAGTTGAAGAGGTTTCCAAACACAAAGAAGCAGCAATCATGGAAGTATAAGAAAAGCCCCCTATTTATAGGGGGCTTTCATCAAGGAGAGAAGATGAAAAACTATCAGGATTTAGACCCGGATAGACTGCCGAAACATGTAGGTATCATCATGGACGGCAACGGTCGGTGGGCCAAAAAGCGGGGACTGCCTCGCACCATGGGCCACCGTGAGGGTATGAAAACCTTGAAGGAAATAGTAAAGCTTTCGGCAGCTTGGGGGATTGATGTAGTATCTGTCTATGCCTTTTCGACCGAAAACTGGAAACGGCCTCTTGAAGAGGTTAATTTTCTGATGAAGCTCATGATCGAGGTCATGCAGAAGGAGCTACGGGAATTGCATGAAGCCGGGGTGAAGGTGAACATCCTGGGGGATCTAAGTCCGTTGCCGGATGCGACTCGCAAAGCCATAGAAGATGGACTCGAGCTTACTAAAGACAATAAAAAGATGGTGTTAAATATTGCTTTCAACTATGGTGGACGCCAAGAAATCATCCAGGCGGTTAAAACGGTGGTTGAAGAAGGCATGCCGTCAGATGAAATTACTGAGGAAAAACTGTCTTCACTGATGTATACTAAGGATATGCCGGATTTGGATCTGGTGATTCGCACCTCAGGAGAGATGAGAATCAGCAACTTCATGCTCTGGCAGATCGCGTATGCGGAACTCTATGTGACTGATGTACTCTGGCCCGATTTCCGTGAAACGGAATACGCCAAGGCCATCAAGGACTACCAGCATAGAGGAAGAAGATTTGGAGGCATTTGATATGGCATGGGACAAAAAGAATCTAATCTATCGGACAGTGACAGGGGCATTGGGAATCGTTCTGCTGCTCAGCGCCTTCTATTATGGTGGTCTGTTCTTTTCCCTGCTGATCACAGCCATATCCTTTCTGGCTTTCGCCGAATATGTGCAGATCACTCGCAGGATGGACAAGCACATACCGTGGCAGCTGGGTGGATTGGCCGGTGTGGCATTTATGCTGGATAAATCCCTGGGCTTGGACTTAGGCTGGGGCCTGTTCTTAGTACCCTTGTTCGTGCTCATGTGCTTTGAGATGATCATACGATATCCCAAGATGAAGTTTGATGACTTAACCATGGGATTCTTCGGTGTATTCTATATATTTTTGCTGTTTTCCTTTTTCTTCGATATCCGCCAACTGGATCACGGTTTCTTCTGGACCCTCTTCGTGATGGTCATGATCTGGATAGGGGATAGCGCAGCCTATTTTATAGGCGTGCGTTTCGGAAAGCGAAGATTGGCGCCGTCGCTCAGTCCTAAGAAGAGTGTGGAGGGAGCCATAGGAGCAATCACCTTTACAATGTTGGCCGGTCTTTTGGCAGGATACTTCGTTCCTTTCATGAATGTCTGGGGTGGTATCATCTTGGGCGTTACCGTATCTGTAGCCGGCATCTTCGGCGATCTGTTCGAATCGGCTCTCAAGAGAACGGCTGGTGTCAAGGATTCCGGAAAGCTGTTGCCGGGACACGGTGGCATCTTGGATCGTTTTGACAGC
Organism: Clostridia bacterium; assembly: GCA_030625965.1. Lineage (GTDB taxonomy): Bacteria > Bacillota > TC1 > TC1 > UBA5767 > UBA5767. Next base: position 8,785 of record DAOUPV010000032.1, on the reverse strand, counting down.
ACGTTATTTGTCGTGCCTCTGGCCTATTATCTCATCACGCGCGTGCTTTAGATTGGATGGACGACATGCAAAAAATCGCAGTACTGGGATCAACAGGATCCGTAGGAACGCAAACACTGGATGTGCTTAGGGCACATCCGGATTCATTTGAGGTGACATTGCTGGCTGCAGGCAGCAACTTGGAATGTCTCATCTCACAGATAGAGGAATTCAGTCCCAACTACGTATATCTTGGGGACAAGGGGCAGCAAGAGGCCCTTTCGGAGCGGATCAAGGACAGATCGGTCCAGCTTCTGCATGATCAAAACGAGCTCAACCAGGCTCTGGCTTCCGCAGAAGTGGACACGGTAGTGGCCGCCATCAGTGGTTTCGCCGGACTGTCATCGGTATGGGCTTCTATGGTGGCGGGCAAGAAGATCGCTTTAGCCAACAAGGAATCTCTGGTCACAGCCGGGACCCTGATCATGGACTACGTGAAAAAGAACAATGTCACGCTAAAACCGGTGGATAGTGAGCATTCTGCCATCTTCCAGTGCATCGAGCACAGCCAAAGGGAAGTCGAGAAGATCATCCTTACGGCCAGTGGCGGTGCATTCCGGGATCTACCCAGAGAAGAATTCCCCAACATAAGCGTGGAACAGGCTCTGAATCACCCCAACTGGGATATGGGTAGGAAGATCACCATCGATTCAGCCTCCTTGGCCAACAAGGGTTTGGAGATGATCGAGGCATCCCATCTGTTCTCACTGGATTACGAATCCATCGAGGTGCTTGTGCATCGCCAGAGCATCATTCATTCCATGGTACAGTTCATTGACGGCTCTGTGCTGGCTCAGATGGGCCTGCCAGATATGAAGTTGCCCATCCAGTATGCGCTCAGCAGTCCGTACAGCATGAAGAGTGATTTCGAGCGGATGGACCTAGCCAAAATCGGAACATTGACCTTCGAAGAACCTAGATATGAGGACTTCCCGGCACTAAAACTGGCTTACCAGACCGATAAGGACCGTGGGTGCGGAGGCCTTTGCTACAACGCAGGCAACGAGGTCGGCGTGGATCTCTTTCTTAGAGAGAAGATATCCTTCGAACAGATCCCCTTGTACATAGAGAAAGCCATGGATCGGTTCATGCATCAGGAAATCGAATCCATTGAACACATATTTGAGCTGGATCAGGAGATCCGCTCATCCTTATACGACTGGCATGAAAGGAAATTATCATGACATTTCTCTTAACATTTATCGTCATCGGAATCATAGCCACCGTCCATGAGCTGGGCCATTTTTTTGTCGCCAGAAAACAGGGCATACCTGTCAAGGAACTCTCTCTAGGCATCGGACCCAAAATCATGCAGCGACAAGGCAAACATACGATGTTTTCCCTGCGGATCATACCGATTTTTGCTTATGTGAACATGGCAGGAGCTTCGCCGGACGAAGAACATATGGAAAACGGATATCTCAATGCTTCACCAGGCGCCAAGGCTAAGGTCCTGTTGGCAGGAAGTGCGATGAATGTCGTGCTGGCCATAGTGATTTTCATGATCATTTTCATGGGGGTCGGTGTTCTTTCAAATGAAGCACTGATTGGTACTGTCAGCGAAAACTCTCCAGCCAGCGAGGCTGGCCTGGAAGAGGGCGACAGAATCCTGGCCATTGGAGAGCAGGACGTAGAAACATGGAACGAGATGAGCCAGATCATCATGGAATCAGGCATGCAGGAGCTTTCACTCAGCATAGAAAGAGACGGACAGGAACAGGTTACAGCCCTGACACCGTATGAGGATGTGGAAACCGGACGCTTAATGATCGGGATCGGACGAAGCATCGAACGCTTGAATCCCTTTCAGGCCATCTACCGCGGAGCGGTGGAATCCTTTACCTTCATAGTGCTGATGGTTCAAGGAATATTCATGATGCTGACCGGAGCGGCTCCGGCAGAAGTGAGCGGTCCTGTAGGAATTGCCAACATGGTCAGACAGGCCTCGGATGCCGGATTTATCTCGCTGGCATATTTCACGGCCATCCTTAGCCTGAATTTGGCCATCATCAACATGTTGCCACTGCCTGGATTGGATGGCGGGAAATTGATTCTGGTTCTGATAGAAAAAATCAGGGGCAAACGATTACCAATCGAAAAGGAATCTTACATCAACCTAATCGGATTCGTGCTGCTCATCGCAATCATGCTGATGGCGACCTATAAGGATATTCTGAGATTGATCGGTAACTGACAATGATATACAAACGAAGAGAATCAAGAAAAATAAAAGTTGGAAATGTTGAAATCGGGGGAGACGCACCCATAAGCATCCAGTCCATGACCAACACAGATACCCGCGATGTCCAAAGCACCCTGAAACAGATCAGGGCGCTGCAGGAGGCAGGTTGCGAGATTGTAAGATTGGCCGTCGTGGACGAAGAAGCGGCGGAGTCTCTGAAGGCCATTGTGGCCCAGACGGATCTCCCTCTCATTGCGGATATCCATTTTGACCATAAACTGGCGCTTTCTGCTATGCGTTCCGGTGTTCATGGACTCAGGATCAACCCTGGAAACATCGGATCGACAGAAAAGATACGACAGGTCGTCGAAATGGCCAAGGATTTGGACGTCCCCATAAGGATCGGGGTCAACAGCGGATCGGTAGAGAAGAAATTGTTGGAGCGCTACCATGGACCTACGATAGAGGCCATGGTTGAAAGCGCCCTTAACCATATGCGGATTCTGGAAGGCCTGGACTTTTTTGATATCAAGTTATCCATAAAAAGCTCCCGGGTTCTGACCATGATCGAGGCCAACAGGTTGCTTGCCAGCCGCTGTCCCTACCCGTTGCATATCGGGGTTACGGAAGCGGGCCTGAAAGAGCAATCACGGGTTAAATCATCGATTGGAATAGGAACACTCCTGGCGGAAGGAATCGGGGATACCATACGAGTATCCATCACTGGAGATCCGGTTGACGAAGTGAAGGCTGCAAAAGACATCTTGTCGGCGCTGGAACTGCGCCTGTTTGGACCGACTATGGTATCCTGTCCGACCTGCGGCAGAACCGAGGTCGATCTTATCGGATTGGCCACTACAGTGCAAGAAATGCTGGAACATATCGACACCCCGATCAAGGTTGCCATCATGGGTTGTGTGGTCAATGGACCAGGAGAGGCCAGAGAGGCGGACATCGGTATCGCCGGAGGCAAGGATCTGGGCCTCATATTCCGTAAAGGCAAGATCATCAGAAAAGTTAGGCAGGAAGAATTGATACAGGCATTCAAACAAGAACTTGAAATATTACTGAAGGAAATGGAGTAAGATTATGAAGACATCAAAACTATTGATACCCACCCTGAAAGAGACGCCCGCCGATGCGGAAATAAGAAGCCACCAGCTGCTGGTGCGCGCAGGACTGGTGAAGAAGCTGTCACAAGGGGTATATTCTTATCTGCCCTTGGGATGGAAGGTCATGAAGAAAATATCGGACATCGTCCGGGAAGAAATGAATAAAAGGGATTGTCAGGAAGTGATGCTTCCCATTATCCAACCGGCCGATCTGTGGAAAGAGAGCGGACGCTGGGATGTGTATGGCAAGGAACTGATGCGCTTCACCGATCGTCATGACAATGAATATTGTCTTGGACCGACCCATGAGGAAGTAATCACAGACGTGGTACGTAGCTTTGTGAATTCTTACAAGCAGCTGCCCATGAACCTTTACCAGATCCAAAACAAATATCGGGACGAACGCAGACCCAGATTCGGTCTGATCCGTAGCCGTGAATTCCTGATGAAGGATGGATATTCCTTCGACAAGGACGAGGCTGGTCTGGAGACTACCTACCAGGTCATGTACGATGGCTACAGCGCCATCTTCGACCGATGTGGACTGTCCTACCGTGCTGTGGAAGCGGATTCCGGCGCCATCGGGGGCAGCAATACCCATGAGTTCATGGTGCTTGCCGAGAGCGGAGAAGCGGCGATCGTATACTGTCCCGCTTGCGATTATTCCGCCAATACGGAAAAAGCACTGATGGATCTAAGTCATGTAGATACTGAAGAAGAACTAGAAATGGAAAAGGTCCTTACACCTGATCAGCAGACCATAGCGGAAGTGTCCGAATTCTTGGGTACGGATCCCAAAAAATCAATCAAAGCCCTGCTGTACAGAGCCGTCTATGCGGAATCTGAAGAGCATGTGGTGGTCTTCGTAAGAGGTGATCGTGAAGCCAATGAGATTAAGATTCAGAACGCGTTGGGTGCCATGGCAGTGGACATGGATACGGATGAGGAAACCATTACCAATTTGGGCATCCAAAGAGGATTCATCGGGCCGGTCGGTCTTGACAACGTGACCGTACTGCTGGACGAAGAGATCACCAGACTTAAGAATCTGGTATGTGGAGCCAACGAAAAGGACTATCACCTGAAGAATGTAAACTACGGACGGGATTTCGAATGCGAGCATATCGTTGATGTCAAGGAAGTAAAAGCAGGGGACCTTTGCCACAAATGTCAGGCTGAGCTGGTTGAGGCTCGCGGTACAGAGGTAGGTCAGGTATTTAAACTGGGAACAAAGTATTCGGTTTCCATGGGCGCTACCTATCTGGACGAGAATGGAAAATCTAAACCACTGGTCATGGGTTGCTACGGTATCGGCATCGGCCGGACTATGCAGGCTAGTGTGGAGCAGAACAACGACGAACAAGGCATCATCTGGCCCAAATCCATCGCACCCTTTGAAGCAGTGGTCATACCTGCGGTGCACAAGAAGCAGGAGCAGGTGGATGCCGCTGAACGTATATATCAGGAACTTCAGGAAATGGGTGTAGACGTGCTTCTGGACGACTCCAAAGAACGGACTGGTGTCAAGTTCGCCAACAGCGAGCTGATCGGCTATCCGGTACGGATCACGGCCGGGAAGATGCTGGGAGAAGGCAAGGTTGAAATTTTTGTAAGAAGCACCAAAGAAAAAATAGAAGTTCCCTTGGAAGAAGCCTCGACCAAAGCAAAAGAGATACTCGACACACTGGCCTAAAAGGAAGCATCGCTTCCTTTTTTTGACAAAGGAGAAAGATGGAAACACGAAAACTGTTGAAAAAAGCCGCCATAGAAGTAAATCTGCCTAAGGAGCACTTAGAAGAAATCCTTAGGATGGAATTCTCCAAGGTCTACTTGTATGAAACCAAACGCAAGATGATCCTACTCTTGGGCAGCATGCCCACACTGCCGTACGAGCTGCTGATGCAGTTGGCCGCCGGCATGGAGCAACTGCTGAATCTGGAGACAGTGAGCATCTGGCCAAGCATAGATAAGCAGATCTGGAACGAGACGGTTCAGGAAAGATTCACGGACATGTTGCGGGAAGAGATGGGTAAGAAGGCCTTCTTACTCAAAGGTTCCATTTCATCTGTAAAGATAAAGGACGATACGTTGGACATTGGGCTCCATGCGGTCCTCGCCGTCGACTACTTCAAGAAGGAAGTGCACAAAAGGCCCATAGACGAGATGGTCCGCATCATGATGCCCTGGTTGACGGGCTGCACGTTCCATCTGGATGAAGACAAGGGATTCAGCAAAAGTCTGGAGGATCTGGAGAAGAACCGGATCCAGTCCATAAAAGAATCACATAACCCGTTCGGTACGGATAAAAAGTCTGGTAGTGTGGGTGCGGTGCTCCTGGGCAGCGAGATCAAAGGCGCAGCTCAACCCATCGATTCCATCACCGAAGAGGAGAGAAGGGTAGTCCTGCAAGGTGAGGTCATCAACCTTGAGATCCGTGAACTTAGAAGCGGAAGAACGCTGGTCGTATTCGATCTGGTCGACAAGATGAGCGGCATCAGTGTCAAATATTTCCAGCAGGAAAATGAATCCTTCTCCCTGAACCTGAACAACAATGAGTACATCAAGGTGAGGGGTTCCGTACAACAGGACCGCTACAGCCAGGAACTGACTCTTATGTTGAAGGATATCAACAGGGCTGAAAAAGAGAGCAGGACGGACGACGCTGAATATAAGCGAATAGAAATGCATCTGCATACAACCATGAGTGCTTTGGACGGTCTGACGGACCTGAAGCAGGCGCTGAAACGAGCCCATGATTGGAATCATCCCTATCTGGCAGTTACCGATCATGGTGGGGTGCAGGCTTTCCCAACTGCGCACAATATCGTGAAAAAGGAGGGATTGGACGTCAAGGTTGTCTATGGCATGGAAGCCTACTTCATCGATGACAGGAACGGGGCCGATCCCAAAGCCAAACCGTATCACATGATCATCCTAGTCAAGAATTCGGAGGGATTTCCCAACCTGTATAAGTTGGTGACATCATCCAATCTGAACCATTTTTACCGCAAACCCAGAGTCGTGCGCAGCGAACTGGACGAATCGCGGGAAGGCTTGATCATAGGCAGTGCCTGTGAAGCAGGAGAACTCTTTCAGGCTATCCTCAATGACGAAGATGATGAAACTGTAGAAAACATAGCGAGCTACTATGATTACCTGGAAGTCCAGCCAATAGGGAATAATGAGTTTATGCTGCGTGAAAACATGGTATCATCGCGCAGGGAACTGGAAGATATAAACCGTCGCATTATCGAGTTGGGGATTCAGCTTGGTATTCCGGTCGTGGCGACCGGTGACGTGCATTTCCTGGATCCGGACGACGAAATTTACCGCAAGATCATACAGGCCGGTCAGGGTTACAAGGATACGACCCAACCACCACTTTATTACCGTACGACCCAGGAAATGTTGGATGAATTCTCCTATCTGGATCCCCAAACGGCCAGAGAGATCGTCATAGACAATCCACTCAGTATCTGTGAGACCATCGAGGATAATATGAACCCGGTGCAGACCGAGTTGCATCCACCTAAGATAGAGGGTGCGGAGGAAGAAATACGGAACACCTGCGCCGCACGAGCGGTAGAATTGTATGGAGAGCCTCTGCCGGAGATCGTTGAAGAACGCATGGAGCGTGAGCTACGCTCTATCATTGACAACGGATTTTCCGTGCTCTACCTGATTGCGGAAAAGCTGGTGAAAAAATCCAATCAGGATGGCTATCTGGTAGGATCCAGGGGATCGGTAGGATCCTCCTTTGTAGCGACACTGCTGGGAATCACTGAGGTGAACCCTCTGGCTCCGCATTACGTCTGTCCCAACTGCCATAACAACATCTTCATCACAGACGGATCGATCGGCTGCGGTGCTGATATGCCGGACAAGCGCTGTGAGAAATGTGACACCCAGTTTATCAAGGATGGGCATGAGATTCCTTTTGAAACCTTCTTGGGCTTCAATGGGGACAAGATCCCGGATATCGACCTGAACTTCTCTGGAGACTATCAAGCGGTGATCCACAAGTATACCGAAGTTCTGTTCGGCAAGGACAATGTCTTCAAGGCGGGCACCATCGCCACTGTGGCCGAAAAGACCGCTTTCGGGTTCGTGAAGAAATACTTGGAAGAGAACGGTGTCACCATGGCTAGAAACGCCCAACTGGCTGCATTGGCCAGTGGTTGCACCGGCGTCAAGCGTACGACAGGCCAGCACCCCGGAGGAATCATTGTCCTTCCCAAAGGGGAGGATGTGAACAACTTCACGCCGCTGCAACGGCCAGCTGAGGATACCCACTCGGACATCAGGACCAGTCATTTCGACTACCACTCCATCGATGCCAGTTTGGTCAAGCTGGACCTTCTGGGCCATGACGACCCTACAGCCATCAAGATGCTGGAAGATCTGACAGAGACCAACGCCAAGACCATTCCGTTGGATGATGCGGCAACGTTATCCCTGTTCTCTTCATCAGAGGCCTTGGATCTGAATTTAAGCATACTACCCATGGATGTGGGTTCTCTGGGGATACCGGAGTTCGGAACCAAGTTCGTGCGACAGATGCTACAAGATACCAGACCGAAGGCCTTTTCGGAGCTAGTTCGGATTTCAGGATTCTCCCACGGCACCGATGTCTGGCTGAACAACGCCCAGGAGCTGATCGTTAATAAGACGGCCAAGCTGTCAGAGGCCATCTCCACCCGGGATGACATCATGTCCTACCTGCTACACAAGGAGATTGAGCCCATTATAGCCTTCAGAATCATGGAGGATGTAAGAAAAGGGAAGGGCTTGAAACCGGAATATGAAAAGGATATGCGGGACCATGATGTGCCGGCTTGGTATATCGATTCCTGCAAGAAGATCAAATACATGTTTCCCAAGGCCCATGCAGTTGCCTATGTGACGATGGCCTTCCGCATTGCCTGGTACAAGATCAACTACCCGGAAGCATTCTACGCCACCTACTTCACGGTAAGAGCGGATGAATTCGATCTGGAGATCATCCGTCAAGGCCCGCGCTACATCAAGAGCGCGCTGAAGAAGCTGAATGCAGTACAGCGCCTATCGGCCCGTGAGAAGAACGTGGAGACCATCTTGGAGATTGCTCTGGAGATGTATGCCAGGGGCATTGAACTGCTGCCTATGGATCTCTATCAGTCCGACGCCTGTGATTTCATCGTTGATGATAAGGCACTGCTGCCGCCGTTCAACACCATTCCCGGACTGGGATCAAAGGCTGCCAAGAATATTGTTGAAGTACGGGACGATAACAAGATCATGTCCATTGAGGACCTACGCCTCAGGTCCCGTATCAGTACGACTGTAGTCGACAAGATGCGCGAAATGGGAATGCTCGACAGTCTGCCCGAAAGTGAGCAAATGAGCTTATTTGTATAACAATCTGAAGCCTCCACACGGAGGCTTCTTTCCATATATTTCGTTCTGGATGATA
>DAOUPV010000012.1 GCA_030625965.1 Clostridia bacterium | reverse complement strand
AATCACGATATAGCCGTTACCCACCGAACGGAAGGTTGTGGAAATGCCATCAATGGCTTCAGCATCACCCAGTTTGTTCATCCACTTACCGGTCCAGGCGATGATAGCCGGGAAGACCGCGAACCAGACAGCCGGCGCATGACGCTTGGGCGACTTGGTGAAGGCCTGAGCCCCTTGGGTCAATCCGATAAAGAGCAGGAATACCATGGCCACCTGATATGGAACGATGGCGTCTACTACACCCATAAGACCGGTAAAACCAACGATCAGGTAAAAGATTCCCTCGATGATCATGTAGCCACGTCCGGCACCGATTTCTTTCCAAGTCGGATGTCCGATATATACTGTGGTCGGGAAGGGGCTGCCGAACAGAGCGCCCGTACAGGTGCCGATACCATCCATAATCATGGTCTCTTTGGCATTGTAGGGATCACCCGCTGCATTGGCCGCTTCTACGGACTGCAGGGTGGTCAACGTGTTGTGCAGTTCGATGGGAATGATGATGGCCAGGAAAGGCCCGATGTTTCTGAATCCATTGACGATGTCCCCGATTACGGGAACAGGGAAATAGACGCTAGTGTACTGGAAAGAGCTGGCCAGTCCTGTGATATCTTTGTAGCCGAACAACCAAGCCAGAATCGTACCGATTAGGACGGCGCCAATACCGGCTGGCAATCCGAATGGTAGTTTGTCCTTGGCAAAGAAACCGATGAAAACCAGGACGACCGGAATCAGGGTTACTTTGGGAATGGTGCCCACATCCAGCATAGCTGACAGACCTACATAGGTGATGGCCACACCAGCCAAAGATCCAAGTAGCGCCGCTCTGGGGGTGATCTTTCTCAACCACTCACCGTAGAGGGAACCCAGCATTTCAATGAGACCGCCGATGACACAGGCCGCTAGACCGATCTGCCAGGCCAGCACAGGGTCATCTGTGGTCCAGTAGACCGGACCCATGATAGAAAAGAGCCAGACGAAGACATGGGTAGAGCTCAGGCCATATGGCTGGGCAGTAATGTCCGTCCGCCCCAGCTTCTGTGAGAGTCTCTTAGCTTGATTGGCATAGAAGAAGGCGCCGACTGCGGTTCCGATTCCGATACCTGGCAACACCTTGCCGTAGACCAGTGAAGCGGGCGCATTGAATGAATAGATCATGACACCGATGATGATGAGTACCTTAGCGATGGAGTCCGATAGGAGTCCAAAGAAGGCGTCCACGTCCGCTTTCACAAACAAAGGATAGTTCGTTTCTTTCATAAAGTTCCTCCTTAGAATATGTTTCTTACCACACAAATGATTTCCAGTCGCGCTCTAGGAATTCCCGGGGATAGCCCGCACGGTTTGCAAGATCTCGCGCCATCTCGCTCTGGTGCTCGTATACCGCTCGTTCCTCAAGCTCGACAAAATCGCCATTGTTAATGATGGTCCTGCCGTCGATCACTACTTTCACGATCGACTGCTGGCCCGATGAATAAACCAAGGTAGCTACCGGTGAATGACAGGGGCTGGATTTACCACAGGCATCGGGATCGAAGAGGAAGAAATCTGCTTGTTTCCCTTCCTCGATGGAGCCGATCAGATGGTCCATACCGATGGAGCGGGCCCCGTCGATGGTGGCCATCTCCAACACCTTGTTGCCAGTGATCGCCGTTGGGTCCTGGGCGTTCACCTTATGTAAAAGCGCTGTCATCTTCAACGTTTCTAGCATGTCTGTCGAATTGTTGCTGGCCGCGCCGTCTGTCCCCAGAGAAACACAGATATTTCTTTCAAGCATGTCGGTGATGGGCGCTACCCCGGAGGCCAGATACATATTGGCCATGGGGTTGTGGCTCACCTTGACCCCATGTTCCCTGAAAGCTTTCAGCTCCCTGTCTCCTACCGCAACCACATGGACCGCCAACAGGTCGTCTCCCAGCAGATTGGTCTTCTCGAAGAAGGTGATGGCATCTTTCATGCCATAGCGTTCTCTGCAGATTACGTTGTCCGTTTCCGTCTCGAGCATATGCATGGTGATGGGGACCCCGGCATCGCTGGCAAAATCCCTGGTATCCTGGAGGCCATGGGCGTCCACAGCCCAGACTGCTGCTGGCGCTACCATGAATCGGACCATGTCCTCTTTGTCATGGTAGCGTTTCTTAAGGGCCAGTACCTCATCAAAGACGTCCGCGGTCTTCTCGATCAGCTCCACAGGAAAGCCATGATCGGCTCCGGTATTGCGAAAGCCCCGTCCGTATACCAATCTGGCACCCACCTTGTTGACTGCTTCGATGCTGACCTGACTCAGACCCTTCACCGGATGGGCATACATGTAGTCGACTAGGGTGGTCGAACCACCACGGATGGCTTCCAGTGTGCCCGCCGTCGCAGCGGCGGCCACGTGTTCCTCGCGGTAGGCCACCGCAGCCGGTTTGATGGTGCTGGGCCACCAGGTTTCTAGGTCCAGGTCAGCCCCCAGACCCTTCAACAGGTTCTGGAACAGATGCATATGGCTATTGACCATACCTGGAAAGAGGATCTTACCCTTTCCATCTTCCACTTCGATGTTCTTGGTCCGGGCCAGCTGCTCCGCCTTATAGGACGGACCCAAATAGACGATCTTACCGTCCTCCCAGATGATTCCGCCGTCCGTGACCACGTCCCTGGTCGGGTTCACAGTCACTATCGTTATGTTTTTTATCGCTCCGCTTCTCATAAATCCCCCTTGATGATTTCTGTTATTCGAACACCGGCATAGGGAGCCAGCGTAATCCCCGATCCCCCGAAACCGATAGCTGCGTACACACCTTCCATGGATGTCCGGTCTAAAAACGGTCCCGCATCCCTCTGGGGCCGAATACCCGCGAAGGAACGGATGATGGAGAGATCCTCCAAGCCATTCACATAGCTCATGGCGTTATTCACGATACGTCCAGGCATATCTGCCGGAATGTCCACCGTACCCTCGCCCCGCAGCTTACAGGCCCCGATGAGCAAATTGCCGTCCAGCGTCTGTTCCATCGCCAGAGACACCTCAGGCGGGTTCTTCTTCATAAAATCCGCATTCAACAGGTTCCCTGGAAAAAGCGTGGGATAAGGCTCAGTAACTAGGACAACACCCTTGACGGGCACTACGTTATAGTCCATCCCCTGATTCTTCCACACCTTGTCCGCCTGAAATCCCAGGCAGTTGACCACAGCATCAGCCTCAATGACCTTACCTGCGGCCACCACACCTTTGCACCGTCCCGCCTCTACATAGAGCTCCTGCACCTCGGCTTGGAGATAGGAGGCTCCCAGCGCCTTGGCCGCATCCAGGAAGGCGTAGGTTACGGAGAAGGGGCTGACGATGCCCTGCAACCCGCCCGGGGCCATAGCCGCCAATCGCACGTCGTCCGTGACCATCGGCAGGTATTCCTTTAAGTCCGCACCCTTCTTGATACCAGCCGGAAGGCCCTTGTCCAAGGCAGCCTGCACCAAACTCTGCAGCAGTCTCTCGTCCTCCTCGTCCTTACCCAGCAGGATCACGTCACGGGTTTGGTCGATCTCGACCTTGATCCCCAGTTCCTCGGAAAGGCCTTGATACAGCTTCAGGCCTTCAAGTCCCCAGTCCAAGGCAGTCCCGGTCTTGCCAAAATAGCTGATACCTCCGTTGCAGGCTCCGCTAGCACCGGCGCAGGGACTGTCCTTCTCCACTATGGTGACGTTATACCCCGCCTTACTCAGATTGTAGGCGACAGAGGTCCCGACGATACCTGCCCCCAGCACCAATATTTTCTTGTTCCGGTTCTCGCTCATAGTCTCCTTGATCCTCCTACGCAATCCTCTACCACTTGATCATCAGGGTCATGTCCACCAGGTCCGGATTGAACCTGGCCTGGGACAATCCCACCGGCTTGTCATATACGTTGTAGAAAATCTCTGTCCAATGCACCATAGCTCTACCCTGTTCAATATGCATCAGTCCAGCAATATCCTCAGCTGCATTGGTGGGCGCCATGTGAACGACGGTCTGGACCATCTCATCCAGGCAATGCTCCCAGATGAAATCCATCAGGGAAAGCTTGCTGTCCGTTCCCTCCAGCTCCTTCACATCTCCGGTGAAGAATCTGGCCGGGATGGCGTTGGTGGCCAGGATGGCCAATTCTTTACCGTTGACATAATAGAAGCGGTCATAAAACAGACACATCTCCGGGGCCTCCAACTTGAGCATCTCCGCTTCTTCCTCGCTACAAAGACCCACACGGAACTCGCTCTGCTCTGAATAGACGTCCGGATAACGTTCTCTAAGCAGTGAAAAGAATGTCTTGTTGATATCGATACGCATCGCCAGATCCAGCGCACTCTGATGCACGTAGTTTCCGCTACCGTGCTTCTTGGTGATATATCCTTCCCTGTTCAGTTGTCGGAGCGCCTCCCTGACTGTCGCCACACTGATGCCCAGGGTCTTGGAAAGCACGTCCTCGGAGGGTAACTTGTTGCCCGGATAATCACTGCGGGCCATCAGGTCAAGCAACGCTTCCTTGGTCTCTATATATCTGCTTCTTCCTGTTATTCTCATATCTTCTGCCTTTCTTGTGTAAGTTATCAAGTCATCCAATGACTTATTCACTTGTTCTATTCTACAACAGTTCTGTTTTTCCTGCAAGCCCCCAAAAAATTTCTTAAAATGTCCCCCCTTCGTCTAACATATCATTCTTTCACCCGTATTTTGGAATCCTCCCAGATGCAGCCCCTCAACCTTGGATTAATTCCAAAGGGTACTGCCACCCGCATGTGCAATACTTACAGTGAATAAGACCCTACAGAACAGAAACAGAGAATCAGTAAATATCTGGAGGTTAACAATGATCAGTGAACAAACCAAACAACTCATTACCGAAATGCCCAAGCCTCGAGGACTCAAGAAAAAAGCACCCGTATCCTCTCAAACAGAGGAACGGGTGCTGCTTTGTCTCTATATACTTCTATAAACTTCTACAGACTTTTCTTGGCGATATCCGTACGATATTCCATGCCCGTAAAGGATATGTCCTTCAGCGCCGCATAAGCCGTATCCACCGCCTGGGACAGGTCATCCCCTTGGGCGCAGACCGTAAGCACACGACCACCGGCCGTGACCACTTCACCGTCTACCTGTTTGGTGCCCGCATGGAAGACCACTACATCTTCCGCGTCAAGCGTCTCCGGATTGTCTCTAAGCCCTGCAATGGGTAGTCCCTTTTCGTAGGATCCGGGATAGCCTCCGGAAGCCAGTACCACGCCGCAGGCGGGCTTCTCGCTCCATAGGATCTCCTGGGATGCCAGGCTCCCATCGATGCAAGAAAGCATGATGTCTACCAAGTCTGTGGCCAGGCGCATCAGTACAACCTGGGTCTCGGGATCCCCGAAACGGGCATTGAACTCCAATACCTTAGGGCCATCCGCTGTCAGCATAAGGCCGGCATAGAGCACGCCCACGTAGGTACGTTCCTCCTTGGCCATCTGGGCCACGATGGGTTCCAGCACTGTCTCTAGAATCTGCTGTTGCAGTTCCTCGCTATATTCCTTAGGTGGTGAGAAAGCACCCATACCGCCGGTATTGGGTCCCTTGTCTCCATCATAGGCCCTTTTGTGGTCCTGGGACCAGACCATGGGTCGCACCGTTTTGCCATCTGTGAAGCAAAGCACGCTGACCTCAGGGCCGACCAGTACTTCCTCGACCACAACCTTGGCCCCGGCGCCGCCGAAACGGCCCCGATCCAGCATGTCCTCGATGGCTTCCACGGTCTCCTCGACCGATTCCGCCACCACCACGCCTTTTCCAGCAGCCAGTCCATCCGCCTTGACGACGTAGGGTTTGTTCTTATTTTTCACGAAGGCTACCGCAGCGGCCGTATCCTCGAATGTCTCATAGTCCGCAGTAGGTACGTTTGCCCGTACCATCAGTGCCTTGGCCAGGTCCTTGCTGCCTTCAATGGCCGCCGCCGCGCTGGAAGGCGCGAAAATCTTCAGCCCTTCCTTCTGAAAGGCTTCGGCGATACCCAGCATCAGGGGCACTTCCGGGCCCACCACCGTCAGATCGATGGCCTGCTCCTTGGCGAAGGACAATAGCCCCGCAACGTCTTCCACCCCGACAGCCACACACGTAGCCTGCTGGGCGATGCCCGCATTGCCGGGGGCGCAGAAGACCTCGTCCACCTGCGTCGAACTCTTCAGTTTCCACACCAGGGCATGCTCCCTGGCACCACTACCTATTACCAATATCTTCATAACTAGCTCCTAATGTTTGAAGTGTCTCATGCCTGTAAATGCCATGGCCAGACCCTTCTCGTTGCAGGCCACGATCGATTCGTCGTCTCGGATCGATCCGCCCGGCTGGATGATGGCCACCACGCCGTAATCGGCTGCCGTGTCCACCGTATCCCTGAAGGGGAAGAAAGCGTCAGATGCCAGTACGCTGCCTTCAGCTTCGTCGCCTGCCATCTCAAGGGCAATCTGGGCTGCGCCCACCCGGTTGGTCTGTCCCGGACCGATGCCTACCGTCGCCTGGTTTTTGACCAGCACGATGGCGTTGCTCTTCACATGCTTGACCATCTTCCAAGCAAATAGAAGATCCTCCTCCATGGCCTCGTCCGCCTGTTTCTCGGTAGCCCACTCGATGTCATCATTCAGCAGCTCACGGTCCTTCTGTTGTACCAGGAATCCGCCGGCCACCTTCTTAATGTCCACCTCGTTCGCTAAGATGTTCATGTCCATCTCCATGATGCGCAGGTTCTTCTTGGTCTTGAGGATCGCCAAAGCTTCCTCACTATATTCCGGTGCGACTACCGCTTCCACGAAAGTCTTGACCACATCCTCAGCGGCATCCTTATCCAGCTTGCGGTTGAAGCTGACGATGCTGCCGAATGCGGATACCGGATCACACGCATAGGCCTTCTTGTAGGCCTCCAATGGCGTCTCTCCCAGGGCTGCGCCGCAGGGATTCATGTGCTTGATGATCATGCAGGCCGGTTCTTCGAATTCCTGCACCATGTCCACAGCCGCCTGTAGGTCCATCAGGTTGTTGAAGGACAGTTCCTTGCCGCCGTGCTGCTTGGCGTTGGCCAGTCCCTCTTTCTTCTCAGCATAGAAGGCCGCCTTCTGGTGTGGGTTCTCCCCATAACGCAGATCCGCAATCTTCTCGCCGACCAGGAAGAAATTCTCAGGCATATCCAATCCCGCCTCACGGCTCAGGTAGCCGGAAATCAGGGAATCATAGCGGGCTGTATGAGAGAAAGCCTCCAAAGCCAGGTGTTTCCTGAATTCTAGGCTGGTCTCGCCCTTTTCCTTCAGTGATTCAACCAACGGTCCGTACTGGGCCGGATTGACCACGATATTTACATATTGATGGTTCTTGGCCGCGGAACGTACCATGGTCGGTCCGCCGATGTCGATGTTCTCGATGGCCAGATCGTATGTGCAGTCCTCACGGTCGATGGTGCTCTCAAAAGGATAGAGATTGACGGCCACCACGTCGATCAGTCCGATACCGTGGGTTTCTGCCTCCGCCATGTGGGCTTCCTCGCGTCTCGCCAGGATACCGCCATGGATCATGGGGTGCAACGTTTTGACCCGTCCGTCCATAATTTCAGGAAACTGGGTCACATCACTTACCTTGGT
The DNA here is from genome assembly GCA_030625965.1 of Clostridia bacterium. Classification (GTDB taxonomy): domain Bacteria; phylum Bacillota; class TC1; order TC1; family UBA5767; genus UBA5767. The sequence goes on along the minus strand of DAOUPV010000012.1, from coordinate 35,157 downwards.
CACTTCTATCCCGTTCTTCTCTATCTCGCGGTAGGTACCACCAGTCGATAACACTTCGTAGCCCAAGGCCACCAATTCTCTTGCCAGTGTTACGATACCTTCTTTATCCGATACGCTAAGCAGCGCTCTTCTTTTCATATGTCTATTCCTTCCTTAATCCAACTACCAAGCGACTTCTCATCCGGAAAACTGATGGCCCCCTTGGAAAGTACCACCTTGCCAGCGGCGATCCAGGATACCACCTGGGGCAGCAGTTTGTGCTCCTCCACCAGGATGCGGGCACTGAGCATGGCCGCCGTATCTTCCCCATAAACGGGTACCGCCCGTTGGGCTATGATGGGACCACTGTCCATACCTGCGTCCACCAGATGCACCGTGCATCCGGAAATCTTGACGCCGGCTGTGACCGCCTGGGCCTGGGCTTCCAGTCCCGGAAAGCTTGGTAGCAACGACGGATGGATATTGATCATGCGCCCACCGTAGGCCGCAAGCAACGTCCCGCCGGTGATCCGCATGTAACCCGCCAGGACTACCAGATCGATGTCCTCCGCCCTGAGCAGATTCACCAATGCGTCTTCATATTCCACCTTGGAAGAGAAATCCCTAGGAGACAGGCAAACCGCCTTCTTGTCCCGGGACTTGGCCCTCTCCAGAGCCAAAGCCAGGGGTTGATCGGAAAAGACCAGAGAAATCTCAGCTCCGGCCAGTCCGCCTGCCTCTTCAGCCGCCAACAGGGATTCCAGATTAGAACCCCTGCCGGAGGCCAGCACAGCTATTTTCATTTGTAGACCACACGCCCTTCACCACTGGTAATCTCACCCAGCGTATAGACAGTCTCGCCTTCTTTTTCCAATAATTCCACGGTTTTCGCAGCATCCTCAGCGGATACGACCAACACCATGCCGATGCCCATGTTGAAGGCCCGGTACATCTCTTCCTCGTCCACATTGCCGCGTTCAGCGATTAGGCGGAAGATTTCCGGCACTGGGTAGACATCACGCGCAATCCGCGCATCCAGACCATCCGGTAAAATCCTAGGAACATTCTCGGTCAGGCCGCCACCCGTGATATGGGCCAGGCCCTTCACGCGTACTTCCTGCATCAATTTAAGCAGGGCTTTCACATAGATGCGGGTGGGTACCAGCATGGCCTCGCCCAAAGTCGATCCCAAGCGTTCCTCATAGGTCGTCAGCGCCTCTTTCTGCATCTCTTCCGAATCTCCCAGCAGGGCCTTTCTGGCCAGGGAGAATCCGTTGCTATGCAGACCAGTCGAGGGCAGACCCAGAACCACGTCGCCTTCGGCAATGGTCTCGCCGGTGATCAGGTTCTTTCTGTCCACTACGCCTACGCTGAATCCGGCCACATCGTACTCCCCGGGGGGATAGAAGCCAGGCATCTCAGCGGTCTCGCCGCCAATCAGGGCGCATCCGGCCTGTCGGCATCCTTCAGCAATGCCGGCCACCACGCGTTCCGCCTGGTCGGGGTTCAGTTTGCCCACCGCCAGGTAGTCCAGGAAGAAGAGAGGTTCCGCTCCCTGTACCAGGATATCGTTGACACACATGGCCACCGCATCAATGCCGATGCTGTCATGCTTGTCCATCAGGAAAGCCAATCTCAGCTTGGTGCCGACTCCGTCGGTACCGGAGATGAGCACCGGCTCCTCGTACTTGTCCTTATTGAGTGCGAACGCGCCACCGAATCCACCCAGGTCGCCCATGCATTCCGGGCGCAACGTGGATTTGACGTGTCCTTTTATCTTTTCAACCGTTTCGGCGCCGGCATCGATGTCAACGCCAGCTTCGGCATAGGTCAATTTTTTCATACCTTGCCTCCTTCTAAGTCATACTTGCTGATATTCTGATCCGTCACTTCCACCGGATAGTGGCCGTTGAAGCAGGCCGCGCAGAAGTCTCCTGGATCCCGCTCACAGGCCGACAACATGCCTTCCAGTGAGATGAAGTGCAGCGATTCCACACCGATGGATTTCTTCATCTCTTCCAGCTTCATGTTGGCCGCGATCAGCTCATTCTTGTCCGAGGTATCGATACCGTAGTAGCAAGGGAATATGATCTCCGGTGAACTGACCACCAGATGGATCTCCTTGACGCCAGCTTTCCTTAGCATCTTAACGATCTTTCTAGAGGTTGTGCCCCGCACGATGGAATCGTCCACCAGCACTACCCTCTGTCCTTCCAAATCCTCCCTTATGGGATTCAGTTTCAAAGACACCGCGATGTCTCTGAGTTCCTGGGTAGGTTGGATGAAGGTCCGTCCGATATAGCGGTTTTTCATCAGGCCGAACTTGTAGGGTATGCCCGATTCTTGGGAATAGCCGATGGCAGCCGCGATACCCGAGTCGGGTACTGGCACGATGCAATCCGCCTCGATTGGATATTCCCTGAAGAGCTGCTTGCCCATCTCCCGTCTGGCCTTATTGACCGACACACCGTCGATGATACTATCGGGTCTGGCCACATAGACTAGCTCGAATACGCAGAGGGCTCTTTTACGCTCCATCATGGGCTTCAAGGATTGAATGCCCTTTTCGTTAATGATGACGATCTCACCCGGTTCCACATCGCGTATGAAATCTGCACCGATACAGTCCAGGGCGCAGCTTTCCGACGATAGGATATAGGCGTCACCTCTCTTGCCGATACAAAGCGGACGCACTCCGTGTGGATCACGCACCCCGATCAGCTTATCCTCGGTCATGATGACCAGCGAATAGGCTCCCTTGATATCGATCATGCACTTCATCAGGGCATCCTCGATGGTGTCCTGCCCGTATTGGGCGATCTGGTTGATGAAAATCTCGGTATCGCTCGAGCTCTGGAATACAGAACCGTTGTGGGCTAGAGATCTCCTCATTTTCTGGGCGTTGGTCAGATTGCCGTTGTGGGCGATGGCCACGCTGCCCTGCAGATATCTGAACATCAGAGGCTGGGCGTTGATCACCGAGTTGGATCCCGTCGTGGAATAACGCACGTGGCCTACAGAAATATATCCCTTCAGACTACCCAGGATGGTCTCGTCAAACACCTCGCTGACCAGTCCCAGGTTCTTATAAAGCTCTATCTTGTCGCCGTTTCCAACGGCGATACCGGCACTCTCCTGGCCCCGGTGCTGCAGGCCGTAGAGTCCGTAGTAAGTGTACTTGGCTACATCCACACCCTTGCCGTAGATGCCGAATACACCACATTCATCATTAGGTTTGTCCTCTAGGTACAGAGTCATCTTGTTATCCTTTCACCCGTGTGTATACTTCGTGGTAGGCTTCTTCCACTTTTCCAAGATCACGGCGGAAACGGTCCTTGTCCAGTTTCTCATCTGTCTTGGTGTCCCAGAAACGGCAGGTATCCGGCGAGATCTCGTCGGCCAGGATGACCCGTCCCTCGTAGCGGCCGAACTCCAGCTTGAAGTCCACCAGAGTGATGTCCAGCTTCTTGAAGTAGTCCACCATCAGTTCATTGATTTTCCAGGCCTGCTCCTTGATGCTGGCCATCTCTTCCTTGGTGGCGTAGCCCATGGCGTCAATGTGGTACTCGTTGATCATGGGGTCGCCCAGCTCGTCCGATTTGTAGCAGAACTCCAGTACCGGTTTCGCTAGTACGGTGCCCTCCGGCAGACCCAGGCGCTTGGCTAGGGAACCGGCTGCGATGTTTCTGGCGATGACTTCCACCGGAATGATCTCCACGGCCTTCACCAGCATCTCGACATCGTCCAGAAGTTTCACCATATGGGTCTCGATACCGAAACCTTCCAGGTACTCGAACATAATGGCCGAGATCTGGTTGTTGTAAAAACTTTTTCCCTTGATGGTGCCTCTCTTTTTACCGTCAAACGCAGTAGCGTCATCCTTATAGACGATCCAATAGACTTTCTCGTCATCAGTGCGGTACACTTTCTTTGCTTTTCCTTCGTATAACTGCTCTAATTTTTCCATGATTAAATCCCCCTAATTCCTTACTCTAAAATTTCAATACTCCAATATTCACTTGCTACTATTCCAGACCGGCCCGTTTGAACAGGTAGTCAATATTCACCAGATAAGCGTCATAATCAAAGATCTCATCGATCGTTTCTACCGACAGTTTTTCCATAATGTCCATATCCTGCAGAATCAGATCCTTTAACTGGGTCTTGGTGTCCCAGGTTTCCATGGCATTCTTCTGTACCCAGGCGTAAGCCTCCTCACGCATCAGGCCTTTGCCGACCAAAGCCAGCATCAGCTTCTGGGAGAACATCAGACCCAAAGTGATATCCAGGTTCCTCTTCATGTTCTCTTCGTGTACCACCAAATCGTCCACAAGACCAATGCTCTTCTCAAGCATGTAGTCCAGCAGGATGGTGGAGTCAGGCAAGATGACCCGCTCTACGGAAGAGTGAGTAATGTCGCGCTCATGCCAGAGAGCCACGTTCTCCAGGGCTGCCATGGCATTGCCGCGGATGACCCGGGCCAGTCCGGCGATTCTCTCCCCGGTGATGGGGTTCTTCTTGTGGGGCATGGCCGATGAGCCCTTCTGTCCCTTGCTGAACATCTCTTCCACTTCCAAAGTCTCGGTTTTCTGCAAAGCCCGAAGCTCGGTTGCGAACTTGTCCAGTGAAGAAGCGATCACGGCCAGGGTGGTCATGAACTGGGCATGACGGTCACGCTGGATGACCTGGGTGGAAATAAGGGCCGGGGCCAATCCCAGGCTCTCGCAGACATACTCTTCCACGCTGGGGTCGATGTTGGCCATGGTGCCTACCGCGCCAGAAATCTGTCCTACGGCAATGCTCTTCCTGGCCTGCTCCAACCGTTCGATGGAGCGGTCCACTTCCATGGTCCATAGCGCCATCTTCAAACCGAAGGTAATGGGCTCGGCGTGTACGCCGTGAGAGCGTCCCGCCTGGATCGTATACTTGTAATCAATAGCCTTCTTGGCCAATACCTTGCGTAATTTTACCAGTTTCTGCATGAGGATGTCACTGGCCTGAACCAGTTGCATGGACAGTCCCGTATCCAGGATATCTGATGAGGTCATACCCAAGTGGATGTACTTGGAAGAAGGTCCAACTTTCTCACCGACTGCTGTCAGGAAGGCGATGACGTCGTGCTTGACCACTTCCTCAATCTCATTGATACGATCCACATCGAAATCCGCTTTGTCCTGGATGTTCTTAATATCCTCTTCGGGCACCAATCCCAATTTGGACTGGGCCTCACTAGCCAATACCTCTATCTTCAACCAATTGCGGAAACGGGCTTCATCTGTCCAGATGTCTCCCATACCTTTTAGCGTATACCGTTCTATCATCCCTATATCCTCCTTTGAAAAAAAACATCCCAGGTCTAAGACCTGGGTTTTTGGCCGCAAAAATCCTCTATTTGGTTTTAAGGTAACCCTCAATACCAAACTTTTGCAAACGATCATCTTTCTTATTGACTTCCAGTTTCATCTGCTCCTTGTAGTCTCTAAGCTGGTCGCGAACATCACTGTCCTTCGCCGCTAGAAACTGCAACGCCAGCAGTGCTGCGTTCTGTCCGTTTCCAATGCCTACCGTAGCCACCGGGATGCCTTTGGGCATCTGGACGATGCTGTAGAGCGCATCCACACCGGACAAGGCCCCACCCTCGATGGGTAACCCAATCACGGGTATGACCGTCTGGGCCGCGATGACCCCCGGTAAGTGGGCTGCCATGCCGGCTGCCGCGATGATGACTTCTATACCGCGTTCCTCGGCTGTCCTGGCATATTCCTCCACCTTGGACGGCACTCGGTGTGCTGAAGCGATAACGGCTTCATATTCGATGCCGAACGTTTCCAATATATCAGCAGCTTTCTTCACGATCTTCAGATCGGAATCACTACCCATTACTATACCTATTTTTATCATTTCTACACCTCCCTAATACACAGAAATACTAACAGAAAAGGTTAGTAGGGTCAACCAAATCACAACTTGTTTAACAACTAAGTTTTGCATTTCTAACCCCTCCAACAGAGGTCTCATCTATACTTATCCTCTTTAAAGCATAAAAGCGCTTCTCTTTGTATACAAAAAGCGCCCGCAAAGGCGCTTTTCCGTCCGTTCAATTAATTTGGATTACTTCCAATTACAGGAGATTTCATTAACCTACCTTAATCAGTCCATCCATTCCTTCCACATCGTACTGTTCGCCCTTATTCTTCCTGTCTACGATGGCACGCATCTCATCATAGCGTTTCTTGGTCAAAGGATATTGGGTGAAGATGACCGCACCCAGTGCTAACAGCACAAAGGGGATGACCGAATAAAGCAGTTTTAGACCGCTTGTCGCTTGAACACTTTGGGTTAGTAGTTCTGCATTGAAACCGATCATGGACAGACCCATACCGGATGCCCACATTCCCAGTGCATTGCCGGCTTTCATGGTGAAACCAATGTTAGCCACGATGATGCCCTCGTTACCTACTCCATATTTTTCAAATCCCCAAAATAGTAACATCTGAATCTCATATCAAGCATACAGATTCTCCCGTGTGCTTGTTCCATTTCAACCCTCTACATTTCTTCGTTGAATTCACAACAATAGTTCTCATCAGTAAAAAATTTGCGCTTCACAGCAAAGAAAGCTGCTAACCCTAGCGCCAACATCGCGTTGAATCCAAAGACCGAAGATACATCGGATAAGATCCCGGTAGCTCTCAATCCTCCGTAGCATAATGGTGCCACGAACTGTCCCAGGCTCATGAAGGCGTTGGTCACAGCCACGCTGATGGGCGCCTCCTCTGATGTTACTGCACTCACCAATCTGAAGTAGTTGATGGGATTGATGATACCTACACCCAAACCGAAGAGCAATGCCCCCAGTACGATTACGTAGAGTTGACCACCGATGGACATCAAGTAGAAACCGACTGCCAGGGCCAATAGTCCCAATGGTCCGGTCTGACGACCGCAACGGATGCGCGCAGGGACAAATAGACTACCCATAATGACGCCACCCAGATTGGGCATGATCAGCACCATGGAAGTAGCGAAGGATCCACCCATGCCCAGGTCACGAATGTGCACCGCCATATAGATGGGCAGCGAAAAGAGCATGACGGTCAGAGCAAAACAGTAAAAGGCCACAATGGGTACTTCCTTCTTGCGAGGTAAGCGTACCTTGTCTCGATTGGGTTCCGGCGCCTTGAGCCAGTAGATGCTCATAAACAACACCGGTACCATGATCAGATAGACCAGAAAAACCAGCCTCCAATGGACACTCGCCAACAATCCGGCGGCCACCGTCATGAAGGTGCCACCCAACGAAGCCACCCCCGTGACGTAGCCCGTCAGTATAGCCCGATCCTTGCCCGTGTAGAAATCCGAAATCAGGCTGAGCGGCAGCGGTAGCAGAATGCCCGCTCCCAGTCCGATCATTAATCTAAAAAATAACATCACTTCTATGCTGTTCACCAGTCCAGCACCCACTCCACTGATGAGGTAGATTACAGTACCCCAGATGGCCAGCTTCTTCTTGCCAATACGACCGGCGAAAAATCCTGCCCACAGACTGGCCGGTACCAGCGCCATGGCTGGTAGACTGACCAACATCTGGAGATATAAGTCCTTGGTTCCCGGGAATGCCGCCTGGATTTCTCCCAGTCCCGGCGCGATGGCCGCCCCGGTCACGAAAGTAGATACGGCTAGAGATAGGATGGCGATTGCAAGTTTTCTGTCTTTTACTGCTTGTTGCATGTTTTCCTCGTTTCTCCCTTGCCAAAGGCAAGTCTTTTCTTGGTACTAGTTACAGTATAGCCCCTGAACATAAAAAAGTCCTCAAAAGATTTACCTTTGAGGACTACTTTCGCTATATCGATACCGCTGGTGCTAATTCTTTCTCCAGGACTTTCATCTCCCGCAGCAGCATATATACTGAAACCGTTACCGCAATGATATCCGCCACCGGATAGACCATCCAGACTCCCAGAATGCCGAATATCCTAGGCAAGATCAGGACCAATGGGATGGTAAGGATCACCTGTCGGAACAGAGCCAGGAACAAAGCCGGTCCTGCTTTACCCAGCGCCTGGTAGACCACCGAGGCCACGATCTGGACCCCGACGATGGGGATCAGCATGCTGGCCACCCGTAGCGCCATCACACTCTCTCGAATCAGATTCTTGTCTGTAGTGAAGACTCCGGCCAGAAACTGAGGGAACACCAGGATAATCAAGGCACCTACCGTGGCGGCCGCACTGATGATGATCGTCGTATAACGGATGGCGTCCTTCACCCGTTTCAGGTTCTTGGCTCCATAATTGAATCCTAAGATGGGTTGCATGGCCTGCACTACGCCGAACATAGGCATGAAGACGAACATGTGCACCCTGAACATGATACCGAAGGCCGCAAGTCCCAAGTCTCCACCATAATAGAGCAATGCCCGGTTCATGATGATGCCCACACCGGAAGCAGCCAGCTGTCTGGCAAAGGAAGAAAATCCGATGGCATACATCTCACGCATGATTTCCCATTTCAGCTTCAAATATTGCAGTTCCACGGTGACGATACTCCCTCCCATAAGGAAGTAGCGAAGCAGGTACAAAAAGGCGCAGAACTGGGAAAAGATGGTGGCGATGGCCGCCCCTCTAATACCCATATCAAGCCAGTAGATCATCACAGGGTCCAGCACCAGGTTCAGACCTGTACCGATGAGCATGGCTTTCATCGAGGTCTTGGCATCGCCTTCGGAACGCACGATGTTATTGGCGCTCATGACCAGGGGCAAATAGATCCAGCCGATGAAGATGACACCCATATACTCCCTGGCGAAAGGCAGGATGGTCGGCGAGGCCCCGAAAAGCTTCAGAACCGGGTCGAGAAAGACCAGTCCCAGAATAGCCAGCACCGTGCCGATGATACCTACCGATAAAAAAGCATTGCCGGCGATCAGGTCCGCCTTCTCGACTCGTTGTTCACCAAGACTTCTGGAAATCATGGACGCGGCACCCACACCGGTCAGGAGCCCGAATCCCATCATAAGCGTCTGCAACGGCATAGCCACCGTCAGTGCAGCGATGGCTTCCGTGCCCACCCAGCGACCCAGGAAGATGGTATCCACCAGGTTGTATAACGCATTGACCAGCATGGCCACCGTTGCCGGTAGACCCAGTTGCCATAGTAATTTTGGTATACTTTCGTTGCCTAAATCGGCACGTAATTTTTTCATGCATTCTCCTTGTCAATCGACTAGATTATATCAGAGAATACAGAAACTGGGGCATAATATATGGTGTAATGAGCAATTATCTTCTATTCTTCTTTCATTTCCATGACAAATAAGAGATAGGCCGGAACAAGGCAGAACAACCCTTGTATCTTATGGAAGCTATTGTGCAGATATCAGTAATAAGATAGAAGAAAAACGAACTAGACCGAATAGATATGGGGTAACGCTGTCGGCAAAATGTAGGCAATCATAATAAAAGGGCCTAAGCCTGGCCCTTCCAACCCTCAAAGCATTTATGGCTCCCGACCTGCTGATTACGAATCTCATAAAATGCAATCTCTTTAATCAGATTTTATTGTGTATATTATTTAACTGAACGCTACCATTTTCATCCTACACCATTCCCTCCAAACAAAAAAACCCCCTCTCAGGAAGGGGGTGGATGCACCTACTTAACTAATATCGCTTCAACAGGGCAACTATCTACAGCTTCTTTTGCTTTCTCAAGTAGTTCCTCGCTTAGCTCATCGGTGATTGCTTCTGCCTTATCATCATCGTTCATGTGAAATACTTCTGGCTGATCGTCTGTGCATAGGCCACAACTGATACAGAGTTCTTGGTCAACAAACGCTTTCATGATACTCTCCTTTCAACATACGGCCCCCGAAGAAAGACCCCAGAGCTGGGGCCATAGCATTCCTACTGCCGCCAGCTATACAGGTTAAGGTTTGTTCGGGGATGAACACTACCAGCAGCAGCGTCACCGATTTATCGGTGTATTGATAGTCTTCTATGAATCACATGCATTTTCCTGCCAAATAAAAAAGCCCTTTCTAGGGCATAGAGGGGGTCAGCAAAAAGAGAAATTATGTTGTTAGATTAATTATCAATATGGCGTACGACTGCCACCTACATCACACTATGCTTTGGGAGTCTAGGAATAGCCGCAAAAGTAGGTGCCAGTTAGTGGTGATACACTTAAATACTTCGATATTCAAACTAATTATTCCTTCCCTTCCTTTAAAACCCCCTTCCGAAGAAGGGGGGGCTGATGATTCCTTTATGATTTTTTCCTTAACCGATTAAGATAAAGCCCAATTACTACTAAAGCAACTAACGGAAACCATCGATACAACCTTGATCCGTTAATCGAGTACATGATAACTGATAGTGCTCCAAACGCGACTAGAATACCAATAAGCAACAATTTTAATCTACCGCTAATCATTGAATACCTCCTTACAATTAAGCATACAGCTGCTACCTGGTCAGTAGCAAAGGGAGTTGGGGTAATGCTACAAAACTAGGTAGCAGGGTACCTCGGTACATTATACTATTTCGACAGATCAACTTCGGCCCCCTGCTAATTGCAACAAAAAAACCCCCTTTCGGGGGCTTGCATTGCTACTTTATACAGGTGTAGAGCCCTGTCCTTCACCCAATAGAAGATGATTTCGACAACTAGTATATAGCAAATGCATATTTATATAGTTCAACACTCGCTATTGAATTCCTCCCATAAATCAAAAAGGCCCTCCAATCAAGGAGGGCCAAGGTGTAGCTGTCACCAAGAAGGACTTACGCCTGTCATGGTTGTAGAGCCGTGGGCAACAGCGTAGTATTAGCTTCATGATTTCATAGAATTCTCCTGTCTTCTTGTGCTTATTCACCACCGGCATCTTCCGAGCCACGTCGTAACCTACATCAATCACGTTCTTGAGATCACGCAGCTTCACGTAGTTGTTACCGGCCACATCCACCGCATTGACATTTCTCACCTTGCCGTCTATCAGCATGTCTACTTTCTCAACCTTCACGTCTTCATCCTTTCCAATGGCAACCAGCAACGATTCTGGATCCAAACTCTTCCTGGGCTTCACCCAGGGGTTCTCATATACTGAAAAATGCAGGTGCGGTCCCGTGGAGTATCCTGTATACTTTTGGTAGAAACCATAATTGCAATCTATGATATTAAGAGTGCGAGGAGGAACCATGACTAAAGTACAAATACAAGCCCTGGTCGAAAGCCTGATTGCCGATGTGCCGGATTTCCCCCAAAAAGGTATCGTCTTCAAGGACATCACTCCCCTGTTGCGGGACAAGACTGGATTCAAAGCTACCGTGGAATGGATGGCCGAACAACTTAAGGACGTTGACTACATCGTATCCCCCGAAGCCCGGGGCTTCATCTTCGGCACGGCCGTAGCCTACAGTGCCGGCGCCGGTTTCATCCCTCTGAGAAAACCTGGTAAGCTGCCCCGCAAGACTTTCCGGGAAGCCTACGGTCTGGAATACGGTAGTGACGAACTGCATATGCATATCGACGCTCTACCGGCCGGATCCAATGTCGCCTTCGTTGACGACGTACTGGCCACAGGAGGCACATTGGCCGCCTGCGAGAAACTGATCCAAACTGCGAACGCCACACTCACCAAGTCGGTGTTCCTTCTGGAAATCGACGTCCTGGAAGGCCGTAAGAAGGTCGCTTCTGACATCGACAGTCTGATCCACTGCTAACCTTGGATCCTGCGCATTCTGTACAGATAACAAGGAGGAAGTATGTCCCTACGCACCATGTCCGGCACCGGAGATATAGACCAAATTGCCAATATCATAATCCGTGAAATGAAAGACTGCTCCATCAGTTGCCAACTGGTGGATACAGTACGGCGGGACTGGGATCCTTTTACCAGCATCCTGTTGGTATTCGAGAAATACTTCATGCGCGCCAGCAACAGGGCTAGCCTCAGTATCATGCTCAACCAGGTTGACGACATCGTCACCGCAGACATCATCGGTTCTGGCGGCGGACAAGGTGCGCTGCTGAGCCTTTCCTGGGGGGCCGAAGACAGCTTCGTAGCCACCACTGAGGATATCCTGACAGAACTGGGCTTCATCCACGATGCACAAGGAGAACTCGATGAGGATGAATAAGATATGCAGACTGATGGTAGCAATGACGGCAGTACTCCTGATCGTTCTCATTGCCGCCCCAACCTGCTTTGCCAACTCGGCAGAGCCACCCTCAATCACCATCCTTGTTGCCAACCCGCCGGATGACCTAGAACTGACTCTCACGCTAGGTGATCAGGTACTTGAACCTAGAGTGGACGATAAAATACTGGAGAATTACTACAGCTTTTATTCCTCCGGGATCCGCTATGACGGGGACTATCTGATCACCATGACACTCGCAGGCAGCAAGAGTATCGTCCGGATCGAGGAACCCCCTCAGAAATACAACAACGTCTACACCTTAGATTGGCAAAACCAGACACTGGCCGTAGGCAAAGCGCCACTTCGCTCCGTCAAGCTGGTCAGCCTCCGAGTACTGGCCACGCTTCTCATAGAGGCTCTGGTCTTCTTCATCTTCGGCTTCAGGGAATACAAGTCCTGGACTATGTTCATCTTTATAAACCTGATCACCCAGGGTATTCTGAACGTCTGGCTGGGAACCCACCAGTTGGTCGGCGGATATATTTTCTTCTCACTGGTCTTCGGGGAAATTTTCGTCTACATCACCGAGATGATCAGCTTCTCCCACTTTATAAAGGAAAAGAGCCGGGCCCGCACCATAATCTATGTGCTCATGGCCAACAGCCTGAGCCTGGTGGCCGGCGGATACCTAATCAGCCGTCTACCCCTGTAGCCACCACCATATAGGATACCAGTCAAATCCCTGCAATAACAAGAAAGGGAGCAATTCTCACATGTTCTGAGAATTGCTCCCTTTACTTTTTTCTTCACTTCTTAGTCTTCAAATGTTTCCCGCCTAACGCCTCTCACACCAAGGTCAAGCGGAAGGTTCCTGCACCTTCCCCGCCATCGCCTGAGAAATCTCGGATGTCGGTGGTTTCTGCCCGTCATAAATACCCATGATACTACCTTCATACATGACCGCAATACGATCCGCCATCAACAGCACTTCGGACAGATCCGTAGATATAAGAAGAATGGCACAACCACGCTCTCGTGCACTGATCATCTGGTCGTGAATAAATTGGGCGGCCCCAACATCCAGTCCCCGGATCGGATGCGCCGCTACCAGCAGGTCAGGGGTCAGGCTAAGCTCTCTTGCCAAAATCACTTTTTGCTGGTTACCACCGGAAAGCTCGCCCGTATCCTGGTCGACCGATGAACAACGAATATCGAATCTCTCTTTCTGTTCTTCTGCATATCCCCTGGCGCTCTTGGCATCCGTCATCCATCCGCCATACTTGGCAAATTTCGGATCTTCCTCACTCTTCAGAATGAGGTTGCTGGTTACGCTCATATCACCGATCAGGCCCATCTTATTCCGGTACTCCGGTACATGAGATACCCCTGAATCAATGAAACGTTTCGCACTAAACGTTGTTACCTTCTCACCCTTCAGGAATATTTCACCTTCGTCAGGGTCCAATAAGCCTGTCGCCAATTGTGCCAGCTCGGACTGCCCATTCCCATCCACACCGGCGATACCCAGTATCTCCCCTTTTCGTACATCTATAGATACGTTGTTAAGTCCGCTATGTTTCGATTCCTTGTTGTAGGATATGTTCCTCGCGCTGAATACGACGCCGTCATCGATATCCATCTTGGAATACTCGCTTTCGACCATGTGTCTGCCCACCATCAGGTCTGCCAGTGTCGAACCATCCGCTTCACCACGCTTGAACTCGCTAACCAGTTTACCCGCGCGTAGCACGGCAATCCTGTCGCTGATGTTCAGAACCTCTTTCATCTTATGGGAAATGAAAATCACCGATTTCCCGTCTCCCGTCAGTTTCTCAATAATTTCAAATAAACCCGTCGCCTCTTCATCCGTCAGCACAGCCGTAGGCTCGTCAAGTATCAGGATTTCGGCATTACGCCATAACGCTTTCAAAATTTCTACACGCTGTTGCTCACCAACAGACAATTGATTGATCTTCCGGTCTGGATCAATGCCCAAACCGTATTTCGCACTTAACTCTTCTATCTTCTCCTTGGTGCCCTTCCGGTCAATGAACAAGGCCCGATCTTCTGTCTTGCCCAAGATGATATTCTCAAGCACAGTCAAGGCCTCTACCAGCATGAAATGCTGGTGCACCATTCCAATACCATATCCGGTAGAGTCTTTCGGCGACGATATCTTCACCTTTTCCCCCTTGATGAAAATACTCCCTCCGGTAGCTTTGTACAAACCGCAGAGGACGTTCATCAATGTGCTTTTCCCCGCACCATTTTCTCCTAGGAGGGTCAGGACCTCACCTTTTCTCAAGGAGATGCTTATATTGTCATTCGCGGTAAAAGTACCGAACTTTTTGGTAATATTCTTCATCTGAAGAACGTTTTCATTCATACTCTCGCCTCCAAAAACCAAGTACCTTAGCACAGCAAACCTGTGCTAAGGTACTGTGGTTAAGTTCTTTACAGAAAGACTAAACAACTAGATTTTAGACATTGTAATCGAATGTAATGGATCCATCCTTGATGCCTTCAACGATATCCATGTATTCATCTATGACATCGTTAGCTGATTCTCCAAACGTGCCGAGGGAGAGTACGTTCTCGTTCAGACCACCCTGGAAGACCCGGTTGCCGAACTCTCCAGCTATGACAGCCTTCATAGAAGCCCCGATCAGCTGAGCGTTGTCGTTCATGATACTGGTCAGAATGATATCCGGGAACTGATCCAGCAAATCCGAAGGTTGCGCGATGGTCCATCTGTTATCATAATCCGAAATCGCTTCACGCATACCAGCGTCACCGGCGCTGGAAATACCGAAGAACACATCACAGTCTCTGGTATCGATCAGGGACAGTGCTGCTTCTTTGCCCTTGGCCGCATCACTCCATGAGTTTGTGAATGCGATGCTGACATTGGCGTCCGGGTTCACATAGGCTACACCCTGTTTAAATCCGTCGATGCTCTGCATTGCGGGAGTGATTTCCATTCCGCCGATCAGCGCGACTTCATTGGTCTGCGTCTTTAGTCCGGCAAGCGTTCCTGCCAGGAATCCGATCATCGTATTGTCCGCCATGATCGACTCGACGTTTTCCTCCACGACCTCACCATTCAGTACAATGAAGTTGATATCCGGGTAGCTGGCGGCAGCTTCTTTGACTGCATCGCTAAACTCATTGCCTGGTGCGAAGATCAGGTCATAGCCAAGGTTCGCATACTCAGTAAATGTCGCTACATAGTCCGTTTGTTTAACATTTTCGGAATAAGAAGTCTCCCATCCGTTCATCTCCGCGGCGCCGATCATGCCTTCATAGCAGGCACTGTTCCATCCGCCGTCAGCGATGGAGGCATTCGCAATCATGGCTATCTTGTACGTATCCTCACCAGAATCTCCACCCTCTTCCGATGCACAACCAATGGGAGCCAGGCAAAGTGCAACAACCAGCATTACTACCAAAAATCTTTTTGTTACTAACTTCATACGACCACTTCCTTTCAAAATACTAAAACATTAGAATGAAATTATTCTAATGGCCCTCCCGTGAATATGGTACTCCATTTGCTTTCGGCGCGAGACCGCTGTTACGCATTATGAACAGGGCTGCGATGGTACTCAGATAGGGCAGCATGGCCAGAATCTGATATGGTATTACCGGTAGTATGGTCTGGAAGCGTAGTTGCACGGCATCCGTGAAGCCGAACAGCAGCGTGGCCAGAATCAGACCTCTGACTCTCCACCCTCCGAATATTACCGCCGACAACGCGATGAATCCGCGTCCAGCCACTACGCCTTCAGCGTATGTACCGATATAGCAAGTATTCAGGTATGCCCCACCGAGACCGGCCAGCGCACCGCATATCATACAAGCGATATACTTCTTTCTTATTACGTTTATTCCCAGTGTTTCAGCAGCTCTGGGAAATTCCCCGACAGCTCTGTAATCGAGTCCTGGTTTCGTCTTGTTAAAGAAGATCGCAGTCAAAATCGCCAACACAAAAGCCAGATAGGTAATAGGATTTTGATTGAACAGAACCGGCCCGGCAATAGGAATATCGGATAGGACCGGAACACAGATCGGTTTTATGACCGTGCCTTGGATCAGTTTCGTAGTTACCCCGAAGTACTGTCTGAACATGAAGATGGACAAAGCAGGTGCGAGGATATTCAGCGCCATGCCATTGATAATCTGGCCGGACCGCAGGGTAATGGTGCTGTACGCATAAATCAGATTGATGAGACTGCCCGCAACAGCGCCGATTACCAGGCCCAGTAAAGGGTTCACCGTTATGTATCCGACAATGAATCCAACCGTGGCGCCCAATGTCATGATCCCATCCAACCCGATGTTGATCATGCCGGCACGCTCGCCATACAACTCACCTAATGCCACCAGCAACAGTGGCGTCGTCACACGGAGTGTAGATTGCAGCAGACTTCCTATGAAATGAGCGTTCAGAAACATATCCATTATTGTTCCGCCCCTTTCCATTTCCTGTTCACAATCGCCTTCACACCAGGCAAGGCAATGATCGCAGTAGCCGCCACAGCAAAGATTATGATTACCGCCTGTACGATATCCACAACGGAAGTGGTAATACCCGTTGCAATTTGCATGGTATTGGCGCCCGTTCTTAGAACGGCAAACAGATACGCGACCAGTCCGGCTCCGATTGGATGCAGCTGTCCGATTAACGCGATGGCCACGCCGTCGAATCCGAAGCCCAATCCGAACCCTGCCATCAACCGATACGACGATCCCAGCAGTTCAACTGCTCCGCCCAACCCGGCAATCATGCCGGAAACCACGAAGGCGCTAACCATCATCTTCTTAACAGCTAGGCCATTCACGTTGGCAGCGGTCGGATTCAAACCGACCACACGCAATTGATAGCCCTTGGCCGTCTTGAACAAGAAATAGCTTGCAACGATCATCACCCCGATCGCGACGAATATTCCAGTATGGACCCTGGAACCCTCAATCAGTCTCGTCAGCTTCACATCATCAAATATGGCCACGGTCTGAGGTATGTTTTTCTCCATAAGTGGGCCGGAATAAAGGAAAGCCATGAAAAGGGTAGCGACATAATTCAGCAGGATGCTGACAATCATCTCGTTCAATCCCCTGTATGCCTTCAGAAGACCTGGGATCGCACCCCAGACACCTCCCGCCAGCGCACCGATAATCATACTGAGCAACGTGTTCAGCCAGCCACCGAAAGGAAGAAGCGTCGCCGAAATCCAGGACGCCGCTATCGCTCCCATGATGAACTGTCCTTCAGCGCCAAGATTGAACATCCCACATCGATAGGCGAAAACTGCCGCCAAGGCAGTAAAAATCAACGGTGTGGCTTTGACAATCGTCTCCCCGATAGCCCGGGCATTCCCGAATGCCCCTCTGAGCAGGAATCCGTATGCGACAAAGACATTTTCACCCACGGACGCGATAATAATCGCCCCAATCAGGATTGCTGCCAGGATGGATATTGCCGATATACTAACCTTCAAGATTGTGTTTTTAAATCTAATTCCCAATGTAATCGTCCCTCTTCATGTAATCAGATTGCATAATGAGTAGAATAGATACGGTTTGAATTAGCACAAAAAGCTTGGTTTTCTCTAAGATTATTCGTGGTATTATGACTGGAATCAAATATCGATGATTGGTCTGATGGAGCGCGCCTTTTCACTTGACACGCCTTGGAAAATTCGAAGTGTTGCTTTATTCAATATCTCTTTCAAAAGCATTGTTATTTATATTACATTATATTTTATCGAGTCAGCATAGTCAATCGGTCTATCAAGGGTGAACCCATAACCACCGGCCTATTCGCTCGCAAAAAAGTCCTGGAGCTTTTAGCTCCAGGACTCTACTCCTTGTTACCTTCAAGTACAAACAGACTTCAAACCTCGCTGGAATCCAGCCTTATCTCATACAGACATGACGATACCCAGCCTTATTCAGCCGGGTATCGGTTTATTTCTCTTATTCGTAATCTTTCCGCTCAAACAGCACCATGGCAATCGTTCCAGGTCCTACATGGCTGCCGATGACCGCCCCGATTTCCACCTTCAGGATATCCACTTTGGGTGCCTCGCCCATGATACTGGCCGACAAGCGGTCCATCTCATTTGTGTTGTCCGCATGAGCCAAAGCGATAGGCGCCCCCGGTTCGGCGAATTCGCGGTAACGCTGTGCCAGGAAAGCATGGGCCTTCTTCCAGCCGCGCACCTTATCCAGCGGCTCCAGCTTGCCCTCTTCATTGACTATCAAGATGGGCTTAATGCTCAGCATGTTACCCAAGATGGCTGAGGTCGCACTAATGCGCCCCCCACGTTTTAGCATATCCATGTTGCCTACAACCACATAGGTATGGATGCGGGTATTCAGTTGTTTGAATTCCTCCGCCAGTTCCTCGAGACTTGCTCCTGCATCACGTTTCTTGATCAGTTCCATCGCAATCAGGGTATTACCCAACGATGCCGTACGGCAATCGCAGACTTCTATGTTCATTTCCGGATATTCCTTAATGGCCAGCATGGCCCCGGAATATGTGCCTGACAGCCCTGAGGACATGGTTATAATCAGAACATCCTCGCCACGATCCCTACAGCCGTTCAGTACATCGTACCAATCAGCCGTCACTGGTTGTGAGGTGACTGGGACGATGGGTTCGCGCTTTATCCAGTCATAGAGTTCCCCCGGTTTCAGCTCTGTCCAATCCCTGAAGCTCTTCTCACCGACAGTCACTTGCAATGGGACCATCAGAATATCGTGCTTCTTTCGCAATTTCTCCGGCATATCGCTGGCAGAATCCACAATTATACGTACCATATTTCAGCCCTCCTTAAGCATATGTAACTATCATACCATACAATTTTGCTAATCAAAGTTTTTAGCATCCCTCTCGGTTGCTCTTTTCTCAAGAATATTCTGCGGCTCTAGTTCCTTCTTGGGTTTTATACCATAGGTTTCAAATCGTCTGGCCGAGGGCAGGATCCTCTTATCGAAGGATTGAACTGCCTTGTTGTAGGCAGTTACACTCCTGTTGAGACCTTTTTCCAGTTCCCTGAAATGTTCGGCGAACACCCTGATCCGGTCGTACAGTTCGCGACCCAAAGTAGAGATCTCACGGGCGTTGCGGCTCATCACATCCTGCTGCCAACCGTAAGATACTGACTTCAGGAGTGCGATCAAGGTGGTCGGTGTAGCCAGGATCACCTGTTGATCCATACCGTACTCGATGAGGCTTGGATCCTTTTCCAACGCCGCAGAGAAAAAGGGTTCTCCCGGTAAGAACATGACTACAAATTCGGGCGTATCCTCGAACTGCTGCCAGTAGGATTTCTGGGACAGTTGAGAGATGTGTTTCTTGACCTGAGCCGCATGTTCCTTGAGCTTCTGCTCACGCAGCTCTGGATCCTGTGCTTCCACCGCTTCCAAATAAGCCATGAGTGGTGTTTTGGCGTCCACCACGATGGTCTTGTCTCCGGGCAGGAAGATCTTCAGGTCCGGCCTCAAGCGACCGTTTTCCGTATTCACTGAAACCTGCTCCTGGAAATCGCAGTGGTCCAACATGCCGGCCAGTTCCACCACCCGGCGGAGCTGGATTTCTCCCCAACGACCCCTCACCTGTGGCGCCCGAAGCGCCTGCACCAGTTGGGAGGTTTCCTTCTTCAGTTCGTTCTGGGCTTGATTCACTTCCTGCATGCGGCTCAGCACCTGGGCCCGGCCCGTGATGCGGTCCTTTTCCAGATCAAGCATCATCTGGCTTACATTCTTCAAACTTTCCTTCATAGGCGCCAGCATGGCGTCGATCTCCACGGTCTTCTTCTCCAAGGAACGGTCCCCGTCCTTTCGTTGCGAGTAGAGCTCCTCCTTGGCTATCTGCAGAAAGCGTTCATTGGTTTTCTCCAAAACGTCCGCACTGAGTGACTTGAAGCGGTCCTCCATCAGCACCAGAGAGTCCTGGAAAAATCCTTCCTTCTCCCTAAGCTTATTCCTACTGTTCGAGAGTTCCTCTTCCAATCGTGCAGCGTTGGCGCCCAGCTCATAGATCCTGGCCGCCATAGTCTCTTCTTTCTTTTCCTTCTTGGCCAGCTCGTTTCTAAGAAAGCGCTTATTCCCATCCGTTAGAAGGAAACGCTGGATCAGGATCCCCAATACGAGCCCTACCAGCAGGCCAAGACCTGTCATCATCCATATGTCCATATCAGACCTCCATCTCCTTAACTTCGTCACTGGCGAACAGATAGAGCGCCGTCAGTTTCACCTTTTTGCCACCCAGTTTCTCCAGCGCCATCTTGTAGAGTGACAGCTGCTTAGCGTACTTCCTGTAACCGAGTGATTCCGGATTGTTGAAATCGTCCACCCGCCGGTCCGTCTTATAGTCCAAGAGCAGGAACCCGTCCTCCTCCTCGGCCACCAGGTCCATGACTCCCTGCAGCAGGATATCATCCGAAAGACCGTGTTGTCTGGCTTCCGGGAAGACCTCACTGGCCGGGTAGCGTATGTTGAAGGCCAGCTCCCGCTGGACGTTTTTGGCCCCCAGGACCCTCTGTCCCAAATCACTGGTGAAGAAGCGGAGTACCTTGATCTCCTCCACAACGTCCCGCTCCTCCGCGAGCAGGATTTCATGTTCCACCATACCGTCCAGCTGAATCCGGATATCCTCCAATGACCCGACTTTCCCCAGGTCTATGGACTGCATCACCCGGTGCAGGATCAGACCGCGGGCCGTACCCGCATCCTTCTTTTCCTCCTGCAGGAATGTAGGAATCCTGGTTTCCAACCTCTTGCCCATGCGGTAGGAATCCAGCCCCTGGCGGTTCAAGCGGAAAACATCGGTAACCCCCAACTTGCTGGGCAGCAGTGAGCGCACCTCTTCTTTCTCCCCGAAACGGTTCCAGACGACTGGCTCTTCCACAGGCCCGCTCAGTTCCTCCCTGAGCTTCACCCTACGTACATGGTTGCTCTCTTCACGTACCTGATTCACCTTATGCAGCGCTTTCTCGTCCACCATGGAGGCAGAGTAGTAGGGGCTCTCCCCGCGCATCACCAAGGGATAGACCCATTCGGCGTAGCTGTTGCCTTTTTTAAGCGGTGCCAGGTAGGGGTTGTCCAAAGCCTCCATCTGGGATTGCTTCAGGCCGCCCAGAAACAGCAACCGGTTCTTGGCCCTAGTCGCCGCCACATAGAGGACCCTCAGTTCCTCCGAGCGATTCTCTTGGCGCATCTTTCTGGAGATGCGATACTTGTCGCTGGTTTTAAGACGGAAACCCTTATCCAGGTTGGCCACCTCCGGACCCAGCCCCAGCGTACGGTGCATCAGAAGGGTTTCCTGGCTATCCATCAGGTTGAATCCCTTGCCTGTACCACCCACCAGAACCAGGGGATATTCCAATCCCTTGGAGCCATGTACGGTCACGATGCGTACCACGTTGCTCTTCTCCCCGGCGGTCATGGCCACACCGGGATCCATCTCCTTGCTCTTCATACGCTCGAACAGATGTAGGAACCCTCGAAGACCCCCGTAGGATCTCCTGGCGTAATCCTGTGCTCTGGCCAGAAAAAGTCGCAGGTTGGCGCGCCTCTGCGCTGCGTCTTCCATAGCCCCCACCAAGGTCAGCCATTGGCCGTCCCTCAGGATCTTCTGCACTAAGGCGCCCACATCAATCCGGTCTCGGTCTAGCTGCCAGGCATCGACCAGGTCAGTGGCCCGCTTAATCTTTATATCATCCCGGTGATCATAGACCAGTCTGCAGATGCTCCTCTTCTCTCTACCGGCGAAGAGTAGCGCCAGCTCGTGATCGCTCATCCCGATGATGGGGGATCTGAGAAAGCTGATCCAGGCGTAGTCTTGCTCCTTGTTGTCCACCAGGTTCAGGATCTCGGTCATGACCCGGATTTCCACCGACTCGAAGTAGCCCATAGGACGGTCCATATAAACCGGCACCTGGGCCTGCTGCAATGCCTGGACGTATTTCTCGCCCCAGTTCTTCTTGGCCCTAAGGATCACCACCATGTCCTTCCAGTCCATGGTGCGCACGCATCCCTCCTTGTGGTCGAAAAACTCCTTGCCCTTCTCCCGCTTCAGAAGCTCGGCCGCTGCCTTGGCTTCCCGTTCCATATAGGCTAGGTCATAAAAGGTCTCATCCTGGATGTCCAACGCATTCTTGTCTATGAAATGGAAAGATACCGGCCGCTTTTCGACATCCAAATTGGCGCCATAGACCAAGGATTCCCCTTGGGAGTAATCAATCTCACCCAATGACAAGGTCATCAAGCTCCCGAACAGATGGTTGACGCAGTCCACCACCGGCAATGATGAGCGGAAATTTCGGTTCAGGTCAATGAGCTGACCCGCCTCGCCCTGTTCTCTGTAATCCAGCTTCTTCTGCTGGAACACCTCGGGTGCAGCTTGGCGAAAACGGTAGATGCTCTGCTTCACGTCCCCCACCATGAATAGGTTGTCGCCCCGGCTGATTCGCCGAACGATTTCCTCCTGTACCAGCGATGTGTCCTGATACTCGTCTACAAACACATACTCGTACTGGGCGCGTACTTCTTCCAGGATAGCCTGGTTGTCCAAGGCCCGCAGCGCATAATGCTCCAGATCCGAGAATGTAAGCAGCTTTCCTGTGCGCTTGCGCTCCTCCAGCTGTTCCGAGAGTGCGTAGATCACCTCGGCCAGGTCCCTAAGTCTTGTATGCGTCGTATCCAGCTGGTTTCTAAGCTGTTCCAGATTTGACGGTACCACACGACCCAGCTCCTCACCCAGTAGCTTCTTCAGGGTTTTTCTCATTTCCGTATGGGCGACCTTGGCTTGTTCGTCCACTTCTACGTCCTTGGGCTTGGATTTCTGTCTGGCCCAGGATATCGATCCAGCCTGTTGCATAAATGACGGAAAGTCCTCGTCGAGAGTCCGCTCCAGTTCCGCCAGGACCGCTTTGTCCGCTTCTAGCGTCCCTGCCAGGTATGGTAGTTCTTCCTCCACCAAATTCCGCATGTGGGTCAGCAGATCTGTCGCTTCCTCTAACGTCTCCCGGACGCCGTCCCGAAGGACGTGCACGTAGTCTGAGTCGAGCAGATCCCCCTTGACATGGAAATGGTCGCAGGCCTTTTCCATCCAGGCCCTGGGATTGGGAGAACCCTGCATGAAATCGTATAAGCGCAGTACGGTGCCCCTGAAACCCTCATCGCCCCTGGTGTTGGAGAATGACTCCGCCAGCGGAGCGAACCAGTCCCCTTCCTCCGCATAGAGCCTCGTGAAGAGCAGCTCCAGTTCCTCTTCCAGCATCATCTGTTCCTCTTCCGCATCCAGCGTGCGGCTGGCCGGATCGATGTCCAGCACGGCCCCGCTGGCGCGCACCAATCTGGCGCAGAAGGAGTGGATGGTGGAAATCTGGGCACCCGGCAGCTTATCCAGCTGCAACCGGATGGCTTCCTTGTCCTCTTCCGTCGCGAGCGCCACTTCCAGACGCTTGGCAACTCTTTCCTTCATCTCGGCGGCGGCCGCCTTGGTGAAGGTCATGACCAGGAAGGATTCCACGTCCACCTGATCCTCAAGAATCAGGGTGACCACCCGTTCTACCAGCACTGCTGTCTTGCCCGATCCGGCAGCAGCGGCCAGTAGCAGGTTCGTCCCTCTAGATTCTATGGCCTCTTTTTGCTCCTTAGTCCAATTCATCTGATTCCTCCAGCCTTGCCAGTACATCCTGGCCCGCATTGCTGCCCTTGAATTCCTCAAGCTTGCGATAATTCATGCGTTTTTCCTCGTAGAAGCACATGGACCGGAAATCGCACCAGGTACAAGCGCTTTTCTCAGCTCCGTAGCGATAGGGTGACACACCGACCTCGCCCTCTACGATCCGTCCAGCGAACTCGGCCGCCTTACTGTGGCCATGTCGGCAGATGGTTGCGAGTTCTTCTGTACTCACAAGATGCTTGTTTTTGGAGAAGCTTCCATCCTTATTCAGCTTCACACCCTGCATGGTAGGGCTGGCAGACGCGGTACCGTCCAGTTTCTCCACCAGGTGTACGTCCTTCAGGACAAGACCCTTCATGGCGAAGCGTTTGCGTAGCGCCTCTCTGAGTTCATCCTCGTCCTCACGTTCCAGGGTCACTGGTTGGCCATCGATGTGGAAATAGAGCGCCGCTCCCACTTGCACCGATTCGACACCCAAGGCTTCAGAGGCATTGTGCAAAGCCTCGGCGTAGACGGCCAGCTGCAAGCTAAGTCCGTGGTAAAAGAGACCGAAATCGAAATCCTTGTTGCCGGACTTGTAGTCGATGAGTCGCACGAAGGCCTTATCATCCTCCCGGTATACATCCGCCCTATCTATGACGCCCCTCAGCTCCAGTGTGGTCGTCTCATCCACCTGGAGGTAGATGGGTGGTAAGGCCTCATCCCTTCCGAAGCGCACCTCAAAGAAAGATGGCTCGAACGATCCTTGGCGCAGCTGTTCGGTCATCTGTCGCACCGAGTTATCCGCCATCTTGCGGTAACGTGAGAAGGACGGATCCTTCCTAACGGCCAACATCTCATCGCTGGAGACAGCCATGTCCATGGCTGTCTCCATACGTTTCTTTCGCTCCGTCTCGTCGAGATCCCAGCTCTGCTGGTCCTTTGCCAGCGCCTTGGCATAGTTATAGAAACTCTCATGGAAGAAAGTCCCCAAATCGCTGCTCTCCACCACGCCTTCCTTGCGTTCCTCCGGTTTCAGGCCATTGGCCACGAAATAGGAGAATGGACAGGCCGCCATCTTCTCCAGGCGGGATATGCTCATCCTGGGCGCAGGCCCGTAGAGCTCGGTCGCAACCTCGCGTCCCAAGCTGAGAGACGGTTCCCTTGAAAACTCAGAGGAAAGCAGGTTATCCAGCGTATCCTTGAATCCGCCCTGGTAGAGGGCTCGCAGGTTGTGTCTGGATTCCTCGGTTATCTCCTCACCTCGCAGGTAGCGACCCGTATCCTCGATACCGCGCTCCAGGGCGTCCGCCGGCCAGACGCACCCTCCGCGTCGCATGATTGGCAGCAGTTCGTCATCCTGCTGCACCAGGATACCCAGCGCCGGATACATTTTCTTCAAACGCTGTACCAAAGCGGACGGTTGCAATCCTTCTCCCAGCATGGTGGCCCGGGCGTAGCTGATGAACATACCCTGGTTAGCCTTGGCCATGGCCAGGTAGAGATCCATCTTCTCCTTGCGGTACAGACTGGCGCTGTCCAGCCCAAGATCCAGACCCTTTTCCTTCAAGCGGTCGGCTTCCCGGTGGGACAGCAATGCAGATTCCCGGATATTGGCCGGGATGATCCCCTCATTGAACCCAAGCAGGTACAAGAAACGGATATCATGGCTCTTGGACCGGGCCAGCGAGCCCACCAGAACCTGGTCTATGCCACTGGGGATCTCGCCCAGCTGCTTGCCCCCAAGACCTGTCTCCATAAGCTCCAGAAACTCATCCAGAGTAAGCGTCTCCTTACCCATCAGGGAAACCATCTGTTCCAAAACTGAAATCAGCAATCCATAGACCTGGGCCGAACGAGCGGCCAGTTGGAAATCCCGGCGCTCAAGATGCGCCTCCCGTTCCTCGGTAAGACGCGTAAAGGCGCCCTGCTCCTCCAAGTAGCGGTACAAGGCCAACACCATGTCCTCGACCTTTTCCGCTTCCTTCAGCTTGTCCTCCAACCGGCAGAGTGGCTGCATACAGTCGTTGCCACTAAGATACTCCCGCAAAGCACCCCGCGTAAGGCCCATCCGCATGACCGCATTCTCCAATTCCTCCCGCAAAGCCAAGTCATCTGTCACATAGCCGCTGGACAGGTATTGGCGCCACTGGGACTGGGAATAAAATGAACCGATCAGCTTAAGTGAGCGCAGCACATGGGCGATGAACTGATCCTGGTAGAGGCTTATCTTGTGGTCGAAATGGACCGGGATGCCGTAAGCCGAGAACCAACGGGCCAGCGGCTCGTAATAGTCGTCCAGCTTGTCGCACATCACGGTGATGTCCCTGGGGCTCACATCGCCCGTCTTGATCTGGCAGGCGACCTTGTGAGCCACGTAGCGCGATTCCTGCTCTCGGTCCCGGGCTTCGAAGACCTCCAGGTTTTCAGGCTCCTTCTCCCAAGCTCCGTGGGGAAAGGAGAATAGATTGCACTGCAAAAAAGCCAGTTCCTCCTGGCGATATACCTTGTCCAGATGTTCCCCAATGAGCTTTATCTTCTCCTGTCCGCAAAAGGATGTCAGCCTGTCAATGATCCCAGACTGGGCTGCAAAGAGGCTCCCTTCCGCTACGCATTCATCAAAGGGCAGGGCCAGGGTCAGATCGTTGCCCATGACCAGCAGCTGCTCCAGCAATCCCAGCCCCTGGCTGGAAAACTGGGTGAAACCGTCTACGTAAATCTTACGGCCCCGGAAGACTTTGCTGTGTTCCAGCTTCTCGTTCAGGAGCCGGTAGGATTCCTCGGGGTCTACATAACCCTCGGCCAGTACCTGCTGATAGCCGGCATAGACCTGCTCCAGGTCCTTAAGCTTCCTGAGCAGTCTTTCGTCCTTCATCTGTTCAGCTGCCGCAAGCAAATCCTCGATATTAAGGTCGTTTCTCTTCAGGTTTTCGATCAGGGCGGCGATTTCTTCGAGCATGCCTCCGGAATGGCTGCGCAGATGCGCCAGTGAATCCTCTAGATCCATCATGACCCGTCTAATGAGCATCAGCTTACCCTGCTGGTCCATGGGCTGCCTGGTCAAGCCACCGCATTCCTCCAGCACTCTGGTGGTCAGCCGGCTGATGGATAAAACCTCAATGGACAATGTCCCGGTAAGGCCCAGTCCCTCGATCAGGTCCCTCTCGCACTGCAGCGTATATTGTTCCGGCACCAAGAAATAGATCTTGCCGCCATCTGCGCCGTCAGCCATCTGCTCACGTACTTTGTCCACCAGCAGGCGGCTCTTGCCGCTGCCGGATCTTCCCGTAACAATGCTTAGCACATTAGCCTCCGATCTTTTCTTTGCCGAACATCAAGCCAGCCATGAGTGCGGTAATAGGGATGGTCAGGACCAGTCCGATGGATCCAGCCAGAGAGCGCACGATTTCAGTGGACATGGCGTCGATGTTCACAATTTCGAAGAAGGGCATGTCATAGGCCATAAACAACAAAAGCATATAGAGGCCACTGCCCGAATAGGCCAGAATCAATGTATTGGCCATGGTTCCGATAATATCCCGACCGATGTTCATACCGGAATGGATGAGTTCCTGTGTCTTCAAAGCCGGATTGACCTGCTTCAATTCCCAGATGGCCGAGGAGATGGAGACCGCCACGTCCATGACCGCGCCCAGTGCGCCTAGGATGTTGGTCGCGAACAGCAATCCCACAAAATTGAACTCGATGTTCTGGGGAATATAGCTTAACATGCTGGCCTCGTCCATACTGAGGCCGGTCAGACCGGCCATCACTGAGACAATGTAGGCCAGCAGTCCGGCGATCAGGACCCCGGAAAAGGTGCCCACCACAGCGCTCACGGCCTTCCTGTTCCAGCCGGCGATCAAGGGTATGGATACAAGGATCACCCCGATGGAAATCAGGATGGAGACCAGGATTGGACTGTAACCCCGAAGTATCGCCGGTAATAGGATCTTCAGAATAGCCAGCATGGTAAGAGTCAGCGCAATCAAGGCCCTGAATCCCTTCATGCCCCCAACCAGCACCAGCAGTCCCACGAAGAACAGCAGCATTACCAGAAGGATGTCATCCCTAGCCCGTTCGGTCACGTAGCCTTCCACCAGCTGATCGTTATCATCCAGCACCAGGTATAGGACTACCTTCTGATCTTTCTCCACCTCGATGTTGTAAGGTAGATTGGGATCCTTCACGTTTTCGGTTATGAAGATTTCCCCCTTCAAGGGTCCGCTCAGAACCTCCACCAGTAGCTTCTCACGTACCATATCGTAGTTGTTGACGCTTTCCTCCGTGCTCTCCAACACCTCCAACACCCGACCCTTGGCCGAGGCCTCTGTTAGGACCGGCACCACTTCGTTAAGCGCTTCGCCATATATCTCATTTTCGGCCAGCGCTGCTGCAGGCAGCAGCAAGGTCACGAGGAGCAAACTGATGATTAATCTGATTCTGACTTTTCCCATGTATTCCTTCTCCTTCATATTACTTCATTAACTTTTATTCTAACACTTGCAGAGTGCCAACTCCATGCTTTCACCCAATGTTCACCCAATTGTAAAATAATGGTCATGTAGCCTGTATGTGTGTCATGTGCTAAGTCATCCTGTAAATCCCTATTTTTCTCTATTGGTGAGTAAAACTCCAATGTAGCCATTGGCTTTCCTCTACGGGTGTCACCTCTAGCTCCACAACACAACTGACCATCAAGCTGACGGTTTCACCCTTGATCACCCTATTATGATATACTAGCCATATAGTAAACTATAGTTATGGAGAACAACCATGAAAACCTATTTCACCCAAAAGAAAATAATAAAGACGGATTCCATCGTCTACGGTCTGGCCCTGGGCGGAGGCGGCACCAAAGGTAGCTATGAGATTGGCGTCTGGGAGTATCTGGCAGAAGCCAAGATCCCCATCGGCGCTGTAGCCGGCACCTCCATCGGTTCTGTCAACGGAGCCATGTTCGCAACAGGCCAGCTCTATAAAGCCAAAGAAGCTTGGCTCTCGCTGGATATCGGCCTTCTCTTAAAGAGCGTGGAACAGAAGGAGCAAAAGGAAAAAGAAGATACCACGGAAGCCTCCAAAAAGCCCAACGATTGGCGACCCGATTTTCTGAAGGTCTTCGACAAGGACATGCCATCCATGATCCGTCAATATTTCGAGAATGGTGGTATCGATATGGAACCCCTGAAGGAGTTCCTGGCCACCCTGATCGACGAAACAAAACTGCGATCCTCAAGAATCGGCTATACACTTTCAGCCACCGACGTGACCAATTTCGAACCCAAGTACTTCAACGTTGCAGCCATTCCCGAGGGACAGTTGCTGGACCATATACTGGCCAGCTGCTCTGTACCCGTATTCAAGTTGCCCGAAATTGATGGCATCAAATATCTGGATGGCGGTTTCCACGACAACATCCCGGTCGGCCCGCTGTATGAACAGGGCTTCAAGCATATCATCGCTGTAGACCTGAGTGGCTTGGGCATCAACCGCAGTCTCAAGACCAAAGGCGTGGACCTGATCCATATCAAAAACAGCGAGCATCTGGGAGCGACCTTCCAATTTGACAAGGAACAAATGAAAAGGAACATGCGCTTGGGTTACCTGGATGCCAAAAAGGTTTTCCAGGAACTGGTTGGCCACGTCTATTTCCTAACCAGAGAGGTTCCCAAGAACCCTTTGCTTAACCCTCTCACCGATGAGGAGCTGGTTTGGTTGGACAATCTGTTGACGCTGCCCCAGACCAGGCTGGTCAAGGCCGACCTGGCCCAAAGCACACTGTTCCGACATCTCGAGAAGTACAGACAGGACCTAGGTCTGGATGCGGAACCAGGGGAAGTCAACTTTATCTTCGCCGCGCTGGAGATTACAGCCGAGCAACTTGGTATAGAGCGTCTCAGGGAGTACACTCTGGACGAATTGCTTCAAGAGGCCTTATCAGCCTACGACCATCTGGAACAGACTGATAGGAAAGAAGAAACAGAAAACTGGAACTGGCTGTGGCAGACCCTGAAGAAGAAAAATGTCCCCAAAGTTCTGGCCAATAGCTACCTGCCCGAAATCGTGGAGAAATATACTCCTGATGAGAGAGAATCTCTGTTCCCACTGATGTCTATGCCTTTACCCCGCTATACCATCACGGCGCTCTTCTTATTATTAATGAAAAAGAGAAAATCCGCTTGACCCTCACACCGTGTGAGCCATTATGCTTAACTGGTAATCCGGATTACCAGAATGCGAGGTAGCTATGTTCAAGATCGGCGATTTTTCCAAACTGACTCATGTATCGATACGCATGCTACGCTATTACGATGAGCAAAATCTGCTCAAGCCGGCACTTGTGGACGAGATCAGCCTCTACCGCTATTACTCTGCCAAACAGATGGGACGCCTTTTCCGTATCGTTTATTTCAGAGATTTGGGATTTGGAACGGCAGAAATCCACCGCTTGCTAACGGCAGACGACCAAAAAAAGTCTATACCATGCTGGTGGAGAAGCACTCAGAAGTCGAGGCGAATCTTGTGTCAGAGGAAGAAAAGCTCATGCGTCTTAAATACGCCATGAACAGAATCGGGGAGGAGAAAGAAGATATGGAATATAAGGTTGAACTAAAAAGTGTACCATCCTACCAGGTTGTATCACTACGGGAGATCATCCCTCAGTACGAGGACGAGGGCATGCTCTGGTATAAGCTCGATGAGTACGTTAAGAAGGAGAAGCTGGAAGTCGGATCCATCTGTTATGCCACCTACCACGACGAAGGCTACAAGGAAGAAAACGTGGATGTAGAAGTGGTGGTTGAAGTGATAGAACCAAAGGAGAATAGCGGCACCTTCCGTTATTACCGAACGGATCCACTAGAGACGACAGCATCCCTCTTGGTACCCGGCGAATACACAAACATCGCCCCTGCGTTCGCCTACTTGGGCGAATGGATCGAGGAGAAGGGATACAGCATCGCCGGCAATGCCCGCGAGGTACAACTGCACGGCCCCTGGGACCAGGAGAATCCCGATGATTATCTGACCGAACTCCAACAACCGGTCAAGAAACTCTAATACAAATATCATGGACGAAAACAAAACGGAAAGTGTGGGTACTTATTCAGTACCTACACTTTCCGTTTTCTGTTATCTATTCCTATATCTAGTACTATTACTTAATCTGTTGCCTACTATCAAACACTAACCTGACTACCTAAGCCGTTTCTATTCCTTTGTCCTTATCAGTATTCTCCTCAGGCAGAACCAGGTTGAGCAAGATACCAGCGACAGCCGCGAGAGCCATGCCTCCGATTTGGTAATCGCTTCCCCCAATGTTCACAGCCATCACGTCCAGGCCGATGCCCAGCACCATGATGACCGCCGCAATAATCAGGTTCCTGGATTGCGAGAAGTCCACCTGGTGATCCACCAGGCTTCTGGCTCCCACCGAAGCAATCATCCCGAAGAGGATAACCGATATGCCGCCGATGATGGGTAGGGGAATGCTGGAAATCAAGGCGTTCAGCTTGGGAATGAATCCCAGCGTGATGGCCACCACGGCCGCGATCCGCATGACCCGGGGATCGTAGACCTTGGTCAGCGCCAGTACACCTGTATTCTCGGAATAAGTAGTGTTGGCCGGTCCGCCAAGCATGGCCGAAACCGCTGTCGCAATTCCATCACCCACCAAGGTGCGGTGAAGACCCGGATCTTTGGCGAAATCCTGACCAGCCGTCTCTCCGATGGCCATCACATCTCCGATATGTTCAACCATGGTGGCCAGCGCCACCGGCGCCACCATCAGGATGATGCTCAGATCGAAACGGGCCAACGTGAAATGGGGCATGCCCACCAGACTGGCCGTATGGAATCCCGTAAGATCCACGTTGCCGCTGAAAAGAGCCACAAGATAGGTAAGCGTCAATCCGATCATAACCGGAATCATGCGTAAAAAGCCCTTGGCATAGACCGAAACGGCAGCCACTACAGCAAAGCTGATCAAGGCCAGCCACCAGCGGACATCGGTCGAATCTGGCATCACACCGGCCATATTGAGCGCGGTCGGAGCCAGTCGGAGTCCGATGACGATAATGATGGGACCTGTTACCACCGGCGGGAAGAACTTAATCACCTTGCGGACACCGAAAAAAGCCACCATGCCGGCCAGCAATAGATAGACCAGACCTGCGACCACGATGCCGCCTGTTACGTAGGAGATCACCTGGTAGCGCAGCGCCTCCTCGCTAAGCTGTAGCGGAGCCAGTTTCACAGTCGCCAGTGCGGCCGCCGTAAGCATCGGAGGAATGAAAGCGAAACTAGACCCCAGGAAAGCGGGTACCTTGCCCTTGGTCACCAGGTGGAATAGCAGCGTACCCACCCCGGCCATCACCAGGCAGACCGAAATATCCAGCCCTGTCAAAATAGGCACAAGAATGGTGGCCCCGAACATGGTAAAGGCATGTTGCAGACCTAGCAGCGTAATCTTACCCCAGGACAGTTGTTTACTTTGTTCCATATATATCCTCCCTTGTATTGAATCCGTTCAAAAAAATACTCTCATCAAGCATACCCAAAGTACGGCAAAACTGCAACGAGAGAAAAACTTCCAGCACTGCGTTTTTCCTATCACATCGAACATATAATGGGATATACTATCCTTGCATACAATTAGAAGGAGGAAATACCATGGAAAACTTTAATACCATCCAGTTCTGCCCCATCAGCCAGGGTGAGCAGGACGTTTATATGGAAAAAATAAAGAATCACGCCAAGGATCTGAGCGCCTTTTATGAGGGATTAAAGAAAAACAAGGGCTCCTATCTGGAAACGCTATTTTCGGTTCTGGATTACGAGCTTGGCTACCTAACTTCGCTGGGCCAGGAAAAGATTGCCGGCATCTATCTGCTCAGCATCCACCACAAAGGTGAAAGCTTCGATGTGAACCTCTACCCGCTGCACAGTATCATGATCGAGTGTACCTACATGGCCCGCTCTAACGGTGAACTGAGAGAGGAATTCTCTGGCGGTTTCGTCTGGCAGATAGTGGTTGATGCCCTGCAATCCCATCTATTGGACTGGATCATCTCCCCGGTGGATTATGGCGTAAAAGACAAACTGATCAACCATCTACGTAAGCTTTTGGCCATTCTGGCCTAAGTTTTGAAATAATTTGTAAAATGCCCATCTTTCTCTTGCATTCTATGATGAGAAGCATAGAATAGGAACTGTTCGAAAATTTCGATCAATTCCAGACACAGAAAGAAGGGTTTGCATGAACGCCTTTTTAGCTTTAGGTGCCGCTCTGATCTTGGGCGCTCTATTTGGCAAAATCATGAACAAAATTAAGATGCCCGCCGTTGCGGGCTATATCATCGCAGGACTGGTAATTGGAGTTTCCGGTTTCCGCATCCTGAATGGGGTATCGCTGGACGCACTGTCCTTTCTCAGCGATTTCGCCCTCTGTATCATCGCATTCAATATCGGTAGCGAGCTGGAGGTGGAAATCCTTAGGAAGATGGGACGGTCCATCTTCGTCATCGCCACCTTTGAGGCCCTAACTGCCTTCGTTCTGGTGAGTGGTATCACCTACCTGGTCAGCCGAGACCTGGCCTTGGCACTGATTCTGGGCGCGGTATCCTCGGCGACCGCACCGGCCGCCACAGTCATGGTCCTCAAGGAATTCAACGCCAAAGGACCTCTTACTTCGACGCTTTTGGGCGTCGTGGCCGTAGATGATGTGATCTGCCTGATGATCTATTCGGTGGCTTCAGCCATCGCTAAAGTGCTAATCGCCCACTCCACACTCAGTGTGTACAAAGTGGTCATGCTTCCATTGGCGGAGATTCTCTTCTCACTACTGCTGGGAATTGCCTTGGGCGTCGTAATGTCCTTGCTGATCAAGACCGCCAACCGGGATTCGGAGACTCTGCTCTACGTTGTGGGCACTCTACTGGTACTGGTAGGGGTAGCAACACATTTCGAGCTGTCCACGTTACTGTCTGCTATGGCACTGGGTGCGACAATCGCCAACCTGTCCAAGCATAAGCACAAAGCCTTCGAGAACATTGATAACTTCTCACCACCCATCATCGCGGCCTTTTTTGTTTTGGCCGGGGCCAGACTGGATATATTCCTGCTGCCCCAGATCGGACTGATTGGTCTACTGTACCTGGTCTTCCGTATCGCCGGAAAGCTGTTAGGAGCATCCATGGGCGCCTCATTGGCCCGCTCCCCCAGAGTGGTAAAGAAATATATCGGTTTAGGTCTTCTGTCCCAAGTCGGGGTGGCTGTAGGTCTGGCCATTACTGTCAGCAAGGAATTCCCGGGCACCATGCTGGGCTCCATCGTGGTGACTATCTTGTTGTCCACCACCATACTGACAGAAATCATTGGCCCTTACGCCACAAAATATGCGATAATGAAAGCAGACGAAACCAACCTGTAAACTGGAGGTACTCATGAGCAAAGCTATTTTTCTAATTCTAAACGATACACGGAAACTAAATTCCATCTATGATATTTTCTATGAGAACGAATGCGGCGCCACCACCATCGACAGCGTGGGGTTGGGCAAGACCCTGCTGACCAAGGACATTGAGGTCCCGGTGTTCGCCGGCATCCGCAACCTGATCGAGAAGGACAAACCCTACAACAAGACCATCATCAGTGTCATCCGCTCCGAGGAGAAGCTGAAGCGCGTAATCTCGGCCATCCGGGAGGTATTGGAACTAGAGCACTGCAGCAACACCGGCCGGGGATTCATGTTCGTCCTCCCCGTTGATGAATGCATTGGCTATGCACTGGACCAGAGCGAAGTCGATCCTGTATGTGACAAATAATAAAACATAAAAAAAGGCTGCACCGCCAACCAACGGTGCAGCCTTTTTTTATCCGTTTCTTCGTTTCAAATAGATGGCGCCGGCTATACCGGCAATTAATACGATTGCAGCAACCATGCTAATGACATTCGCGAAGAGCATAGGAAATTTCATTTGTGGCGGCAGATTATCCAAGGTTATGCCGAATCCCTCCGGAGGTGTCAGTATCATCTTGAATCCGTAATGCGCTGCCCTAGACAGCAAAAACACCAACGCCGCGTATCCTGCAACGACATATCCCGCAATGTGGCCTTTTCTCTTGACGAGATTCTGGATAAAGCTGATCGTCAAAACCGATTCGGCCGAGGCCGCTTCCTTATTAGGAACATGTTCTTCCTGCTCCAAGTTGTCATCCATTGAACTACCCACCACTTAATCCATAAGGACTTGAAGTGGGGGATTCCGAACGTCCCGCTTGTAGCGGAACGAACTTCGCAAGGAGTTTGCCATTTAACTTTCGCCCTGGCTATTGCAGGGTGGCCTTATCCGCTGAATCC
>DAOUPV010000080.1 GCA_030625965.1 Clostridia bacterium | reverse complement strand
GATCATATCTTCATCAACATCGATGAATTTAAGTTCAGCGATGTGGGTTGTGTCGATCACTACTTCGATGCCCTTAAGTTTCTTGTCATCGGCTCTCATCTCAACCATCAGGTCTGTACCGCCGGCAATCAGTTTGGCCTTATCTCCGTACAGATCCAAAAGCTCCAAGCAGGCCGCGATAGAAGTGGGTCTTTTGTATTCAAATCTTATCATCTTCTAATCCTCCTACTTCAACATTCTGCCTAGAAGCGTACGCTCTAGGTTACAGGGAATCTCACGAACTGGCTCACCCTTGGCATCAGCGATGGCTGCCGCGATGGCTGCGCCGACCGCTTCGGTCGCCGGCTCTCCCAGTGACTTGGCGCCGTAGGTACCTTCCTTGTCTTCACATTCGAAGATGATGGCTTCCATTTCCGGTACGTCCATGGACGTCGGGAAGATGTAGCTGTCAAAGTTCTTGCTTCCCAGCTGTCCTTTGGAGACCGGCACTTCCTCGGTCACACCGAAGCCTTGACCCATGGCGATACCGCCGTAGATCTGTCCTTCCGAGGTGTCCGGGTTGACGCAGGTTCCCAAGTCATGTCCCGAAGTCACCTTCAGTACATCCACATAACCGGTTTCCATGTCCACTTCCACTTCAGCCACGATCACGCCGTAGGAGTAGGTCGGGAACGCATCTCCCTGGCCTGTGTGGTGGTCCAGTCCCAAATCTTTGGGCTCGCTCCAGTTGAAGGCTGCCAGGGATTTTCCGGCCCAGAGTCTGGTGTTGCAGACATCGCCCAGGCTCACCTTGTGCTTGCTGGCACCCATGCGGTTGCCGCGTACGAAATACTCGTTGTTCTCGATGTCCACATCATCGACATCTTCCGCTTCCAGCATCTGGGCTGCCGTCTCCTTGAGCATTTTGCCCAGCTCGATGCTGGCTTTTCTCATGGATTGAGCGCCCATGACCGTGCCTCTTGAAGCCACAGTCATACCCGAGTCGGGGATTGCATGGGTATCTACGCCGACAAAGTTGATCTGGTCAGGTGTACAACCGATGCCTTCCGCGGCAATCTGGGCGTAGGCTGTTTTCAGACCCTGTCCGTTCTCCGCAAGTCCGGAGTTGATCAAGATGCTGCCATCCTCTAGGGCCGTACATAACGCTGCGCCGGCATCTGGCGTCTCAGCACCATATCCGCAGCCGCGCATGCAGCTGACCAAGGCGATGCCTCTTCTCTTTTCCTGGCTGTTGTGGGTCTTGGCATACTCTTCCTTCTTGGCGTAGTAATCGGTTCTCTCTGCCAAGGTTTCGATCATTTCCAGGGTGATGGTCTCTTCCACCAGTTCCTGGCCGGTCGCCGTAAGGTCCCCCTTCTGCAGGATGTTCATTTTCCTGAACTCTACTTCATCGATGCCCAGTTCCTGGGCGATCTCGTTCAGGAACTGTTCCTGGGCGAAGATGATCTGCGGTGAGGAGTAACCCCTGAAGGCGCCGCCATGGATGTTGTTGGTGAACACGCCAAAGGTATCAGTCTTCACATTGGGAATGTTGTATACGCCGGCGGAATGAATGGCCGCCCGGCAGTTCAAAAACTGGGTCTGGTTGTTGTAAGCTCCGGAATTGTCGATCTGACTACCTTCCCAGGCTACGAACTTACCGTCCTTGGTCAGGCCTGCCTTGTAACGGAACTGGAAGGGGTGACGCTTGGGGGATTCCATGAAGGACTCTTCCCTGGTCATCACCATCTTGACGGGACGTCCGGTCTCCAAACAGAGCATAGCCGCTCTGCCGACGATCATGCCGACCAGCTCCTCTTTGCCGCCAAAGGATCCGCCGAGCATCCTCTGCACTACGCGGCACTTGTTGAAGGGTGCACCGGTGGCATCTGCCAGGTAGCGTCTGGTGAAGAACGGATTCTGAGCCGATGCGTGGGCGGTCACAACGCCGTCCACCGGATCCTGCAAAACTACGCAGGACTCAGTCTCTATATATGAGTGTTCTACAAAATTCGTGCTGTATTCTCTTTCGATGATAAGGTCCGCTTCCGCAAATCCTTTTTCCACATCACCCTTGCAGATGTGGTAGTAGGAATCGATGAAGATATTTCCTTTGACATCCTTGTTGGGTACGCCGTCTTTCAGGCCTACACCTTTTTCCCGGATCTGGATCGCATCGCTCTTCAGCGCATCATCTATGGTGTATACGCCTTCCAGCTCTTCATACTCCACTTCGATGGCAGCCAATGCATCCTGCACCAGCTCAATGCTCTCAGCCGCCACGATGGCAACCGTCTCACCGACGTATTTTACGATGCCGCTGCATACGTAAGGATAGTCGGCCCAGCTCTGGGGCTTTTTGACATCATCGGCGGCCAGTACTGCATGTACGCCGGCAATCTCTTTGGCCTTGCTCGTATCCATGCTGACGATCTTGGCGTGCGCGTAAGGACTGCGCAGACATCCACCGATCAGCATTCCTGGAAACTCGACATCAGCGGCATAGACCGCACGGCCTGTAACTTTATCGACCGCGTCAAGTCTGGTCACACGCTTATTCAGCTGTCGAAAATTCTTCTTACCCATTAATGGCATGAGTTTTCCTCCTGTTCTCTACTTGAACTGCCAAAAACGCTCAGTTACTTCGCGCATCTCGGCTTTGGCTTTCTGCACGTCGATGGTCTTTATCTCATGGTCTTCTTTGACCAGTTTTCCGTCAATCATTACTTCAGATACATTGTTCGGGTTTCTGAAGAGGATCAGTTGGTCATAGACATTATGTTCATTAATAGGAGTCGGGCTGTCGATGTCGATGGTGATGATGTCCGCTTTCTTGCCTACGGCAAGTCGTCCCAGATCGTCTCTCTTGATGGCATCTGCTCCCAAGGAGGTGGCCATCTTGTAGACTGCGTCAGCTGGCATAACCTGTGGGTCCTGCTTATGTGCCTTATGTACCAGGAACGCGCCACGCATCACTTCGAAGAAGTTGTTCACGTATCCGTCACTACCGATACCTACGGGCACGCCCGCTTCCAGGTATTCGGGAATCGGTGCGAATCCGCCGCCGACTTCACAGTTGGAAAGAGGCATGTGTACAATTCTAGTTCCACGCTTGGCTACGATGTCGATTTCATCCTGTGCCAGTTGCACGCCCTGAGAAGCCAGTACGTTCTCAGCCAAGAAGCCGAAGTCTTCATATACGTTCACTGTTCTCTTGCCGTACTTATCCATGCACCAGTTGGGCTCGAATACGGACTCGGACATGTGCATGTGGATGTCGGTACCCAGCTCGTCGGCCATGGCCTTGGCGCCCATTACGAATCCTTCGTCTCCTGTGAACAGCGTGTGGATGGACATGATGCCCTCAACCAAGCCGCCCTTTTTGTTGTTTTCTTTGCAGAAGTCGTAGTTTTCCTTGAGACCCAGTTGTGCATTCTCTTCACTCTGTCTCTGGCAGGCTTCGAAGCACAGTACACCTCTCACGCCAGCATCTTCCAACACCTTTTTCTCGATGTTCAAAGCGCCAGGTATAGAATTCGGTCCTTCCAAGATGTCCACGAAGGTAGTCACACCGGAATCGATGGCTTCAACACAAGCCCAGCGAGCCGTTTTTTCTACCAGTTCGTGATCAATGCGGTCCTCAACGTACGGCCACCAGAAATCATCCAGGAAGCTTGAGAATTCCGTCACCAATGCTTCCGTCGTGATACCGTGTGACAATACGCCATACATGTGATTGTGTCCGTTGACGAATCCCGGCGCAATCATTTTGCCTTTGGCATCAATAACCTTGTCGGCTCCCGTCTCATCAATCTCCACGTTAGGTCCAACAGCAACAATCGTGTTTCCCTCTACGCGTACTCCCCAGTCCTTCTTCAGTCCTTCTTCAGTCATGAGGCACGCACCCTTGAATACTGTAATCATCTCTCTTTTCCTCCTACCATTATATTTTACCATCCCAGCTTGCTATGCAAAACTGATTTTAAGCAAATAAAAAAGCGTACACCAGCAAAAGCCGGTGTACGCTTGTATTCTTTACCATAGGATAGCCAGTTCCCGGTTCCGGTATCCTTCGAGATTGGTACTCGATACATTCTTTACGTCAAGATGATTATACAACAAATCGGGTTATCTTGTAAAGTTCTAACTTATTTTACTATTTTTGTACCTTTATCTCCAACTATTGCGTCTCTCAGGTTGTCCAGGGAAGTGATGATGCCCTCGCCACCCTTTTCAACGAACTCGACGATAGCTTGAACTTTAGGGCCCATGCTGCCTTTGCCGAATTGACCTTCGTCACCGTAACGCTTAGCGTCTGCCACAGTGATGGTGCCCAGGTTTTCCTGCTCCGGAGTACCGAAGTTGATGGCGACGTTGGGAACGTCAGTTGCGATGGCCAGGAGGTCAGCGTTCAGCTCAGCTGCCAGTAAGCTGGATGCCAAGTCTTTGTCGATAACCGCTTCCACGCCAGAGAGGATACCTTGCTCGTCTCTCATAACGGGGATACCACCACCACCGACGGAAATAACGATACAGCCGGCTTCGATCAGATCTTTCACTTCTTCCAACTCAACTACGTCGATAGGTCTGGGTGAAGCAACAACTTTTCTCCAGCCTCTACCGGAATCTTCTACCCAGCTCTCGCCGTTGGCAATGCCTACTTTGGCTTCGTCTTCGGTGTAGAATGCACCAACTGGTTTACTGGGGTTTTCGAATGCGGGATCCTTAGGATCTACAACCACCTGGGTCAGTAAGGTTACTACCGGTTTGTCCATACCAGCTCTTTTCAGTTCGTTCATGATGTTCTGTTGGATCATGTAGCCGATCTGTCCTTGGGACATCGCGCCACAAACATACAACGGCTGTGCTGGAACTTGCTCTCTAGCTGCAGCATTCTGCAACAATAGGTTGCCGACCTGCGGGCCGTTACCGTGGGCGATGACTACTTCATAGCCCTCTTTAACCAATTTAACAATGTTCTTGGCTGCGGCGTCAACGTTGGCCATCTGCTCTTCTGCGGTGCCCTTCTGGCCCGGCTTCAAAATGGCGTTACCGCCCAAAGCTACTACTACTGATTTCATATTTAATACCCTCCTGATAATCTTTTATAATACATGCAATTATACCTCATAACACCAATGTTGCAAAGCCATATTTTAAATGTGGTTAAATTCTTTAAGTGTAATTGCAATAGCATAAAGGAGCCGCCTACTGCAGCAGCTCCTTAAATCAACAAATATGTTACTCTACGATGTTCACGAACTGTCCGATGGGATCACCCTGTATGAACTTTCCGTCCTGGCACATCAGGTGGCCTCTCAAAATGGTCGCGACCGGATAGCCCTTGAGCTCCATTCCTTCGAAGGTGGAATACTGGGCAGCCGTGTGTACGGTCTCCCTGCTGATGGTCACTTCCTTTTCAGGATCGAATATCACCAGGTCCGCATCGGAGCCCAACTGGATTATACCCTTCTTGGGATACAGGCCGAAGGTCTTGGCCGGATTCACACTTAGCATCTTGACCAAGGTCTCGAAGCTGATGTGTCCACCGCCGACACCTGCGGTATTCAGGCTGGGGAACAGTGTCTCGGTACCCGGAATCCCTCCGTTGGTCTCGAAGAAGGTATCCGCATTGTATTTCTGCGCTTCACAGTAGGCACAATGATCCGTAGTGAACATGGCGAAGGTTCCTTCCTCCACATTCTTCCAGAGCAGCTCCCTGTCATCCTCACTTCTTAGCGGCGGTTGCATGATGAAGAGCTGTGCGTCTTCGCGCTCATAAGCCTCATCGGTGAGTAGCAGATAATGGGGACATGTCTCCCCACTGATTCTCACGCCGTCCTTCTGGGCCGCTTTGATGCGTTCCGCAGTCTCGCCGGCGGAAACATGTACAATGTGCACATGGGTGTCATACTTCTTAGCCATTTCCACGATGCGCTCTACGGCGAACACTTCCGCTTGCGCCGGGCGGCTGACACCATGGTAGCGCGGGGCGACTTTGCCTTCTGCCTTCAATTCAGCGATCTTATCCGAAACGATGAGCTCGTCCTCGGCATGGATGGTAACCACCATGTCCAGTTCGCTGCAAAGTGCGATGATCTTCTCCATCTCCTCGTAAGGAATCTTCAAATCGTAGATGGTGAACAATTTTAAGCTGTTGACGCCTGCGGCCTTAAGCTTTGCCAGTTCTTCCCTGGTCGCTACCACGTCCGAGGAAGCTACCACGTGAAACGTGTAGTCCACAAAACTAGCCCCGCTGGCTTCCGCTTTGCGAAGGATCAGCGCCTCATCCATGGTTACACCCGGTGTGGGTTCTGCATAGTCCACAACTGTGGTCACACCACCAAACAGGGCTGCCCTGGAGCCAGTCTCGAAATTGTCGATGGTGAAGACATTGCCGATGCCCATCTTGTAATGCACGTGGGCATCAATCAGACCGGGCAGCACAAACTTGCCACTGGCATCAATCACCTGATCCTGGCTGCCTGCCAGCATGTCCGGTCCAATAGCCGAAAACTTGCCGTCCTCGATCTTGACATCCGTGAGCTCAACTCCATGTTCTAAAACTACGTTTCCGTTTTTTACTAGTAAAGCCATAGCCTCTCCTATTTCCTAATAACCGATTTTCTTCAGTGCTTCGTTCAATCCTTCGCTGGTCGGTTCTACCTTCAACGGCTCACCTGCCGCGGCGATGGCGTTGATCACGTCCTTCAGGCCATTGCCGGTAACGGCGCAAACCACGGTCTCGTCCTTGCCGATAACGCCGTCTTTAACCAGTCTCTGCAATCCGGCCATACCCGCACAACCTGCAGGCTCACCGAAGACACCGGAGGTCTTGCCCATAAGTCTCATGGCATCCAGGATTTCTTCGTCGCTTACAGTTTCCCAAACGCCATTCGAAGCTTCGATGGCTCTCAGAGCTTTGACTGCGTTTCTAGGTACACCTACTGCAATACTGTCAGCGATGGTGTTTTCCACTTCCTGCTCCCAGTTTTCGCCTTTGCCAGCCTTCCAGGCATGGGCCAATGGTGCGCAGCCTTCTGCTTGGATACCAGCAACACGCGGCAGCTTGTCGATGAAGCCAGCCTCGAACAGGTCAACGTAACCCTTCCAAGCGCCGGCGATGGTACATCCGTCACCTACGCTGAATACAATCCAGTCCGGTACCTGCCAGTCCATCTGTTCGCAGATTTCCAGGGTAACGGTCTTCTTGCCCTCAACCAAGTAGGGGTTGACGGCTGCGTTTCTATTGTACCAACCGAAACGGTCGATGGCTTCTGCGCTCAGTTGGAAGGTCTCTTCGTAGCTGCCTTGTACGCTCATCACGTTGGCGCCGAAGATCTTCAGCTGGCTGACTTTGCCGCTGGGGGCTCTGCCAGGAACGAAGATGACTGTCTTGATGCCGACGGAAGCAGCGTTACCTGCCAGGGATGAAGCAGCGTTACCGGTAGAAGAGCAGCAGATCACTTCTGCTTTTTCTTCCATAGCTTTGGCTACGGCCACACAGGAAGCTCTGTCCTTCAGGCTTGCAGTGGGGTTGATGCCGTCGTCTTTTACGTACAAGTTGTTCAGACCGATGACTTCGCCCAGTCCGTCCGTTTTGTAAAGTGGGCTCCAACCTACTCTCAGCTTGGGCTTGGGACCGTTCTCTTGGATAGGCATGAAGGGCTCATATCTCCAGATGGAGTAGTCTTTGTTGTTGGCAAAGTCCTCTTTGGAAGTATTGGCCTTGATGTAATCATAATCGTAGATCACATCCAGGATACCCAGTTTGGGACCACAGTCGGGACAAGTGTATACGCCCGGCTCGGCCGGTAAAGTTTTCTTACAGTGAATGCATTGCAAGTGCTTAACATTTTTTAAAGTAGACATGACAGTACTCCTCATTCTTATTAATAAATTAAATATCGCTTAAATTATACCACAGAAAATTATTCCGTATTACATCATTTCAGAAAAATCCTGCACTCACGCTGCTTTTTCCACCCTTTTTGTCCTCCCATCCAAGGGAGGACAACTTCCTGTGACAAAAAGATCCTGAGGCCCGCCCGCATCGGCGCTCTTTCAAGCCCCAGTCTGTCCTCATAGCCATAAACTATGGCATCTCTCTCCTCCGCATCACAGTCCAGATAGCTCTCACCCACACCCTGCAACAGACATACATCCCGGTCCCGGCGATACCAGGTGCAGGCTTCCCCTGTGACCTGACGGTAGAACTGGGGAGGCCCGAGTCCCTGGCCCCGGTCCACCCGCAAATAGTCCTCTGTCACCAGGATGAAACCCTCCATCTCCTCGCCGTAAAGCGTACGCACTCTTCTGGCCAACCTCTCTTCGTCGAAAGAAATCATGTTTCCCATACCTGCACCAGCGCTTTCCAGGAAAAGAGGGTCGTCGTAAAGAGAGGCCAATACATAGGATGCCTTAACAGCATCCTGGTTTCTGTCCAACTCCTTATCCCTAATCTCTATTGTCAGCGCCATGCCTGGCAATAGTAGCATCAATCCCATAAGGATTACCAGAAGAAACCGCCATACCCGGTCCATCAGTATCCTCCTTCCCCGAAAACC
The DNA here is from genome assembly GCA_030625965.1 of Clostridia bacterium. Taxonomy (GTDB): domain Bacteria; phylum Bacillota; class TC1; order TC1; family UBA5767; genus UBA5767. Next base: position 788 of record DAOUPV010000080.1, on the reverse strand, counting down.
ATACCCTTCAGCACGATTTCCGTATTCAAGAGCCCCCCAGGCCCTAGCTCCGCAGCATAGAGGAAACGGACAAGGAACGACGGGCTCAAACGACGGCAGGAGACGATGATCTCGTCTCCCACATATAGCTCCTGGTCCCAGCCATCACCATCAAATTCCCTGAGCTTCACATTCTTCCCCAGCCGTCTTAGCACGCAGGTCGAAACCTCATAATCCAACAGCCGGTCCTCCAGGTTCCTAACATCCCGCTCCTCCAGTGCAGCATCCCGGCAAGCATCCTGTAAAAAACGCCCCGTCTCCCCCACCACTCGCTCATGCTCCAGCACCTGCAAATGGAAGGCGAAGACCAGCACCATCATCAGCGTAAATCCCAACAGGGAAATCACCATCCCCCAGATCCTGCCCATTACTCGCTTACATACTCGCTAAAGGTGACCTTGCTGATTGCGCCCGTATCCTCATACTCCTTGGCCATGTTGAAGTAGGAATAGTCCAGTGCATCAGTAGACGTAATCGCAACACTACCACTATCATAAAACACTATGGTATATTGCCCGTTGTACTTGTTGTAGTAATCGCAAGCATACTGGGCGGTCACCACGTTGGGGTTGCTCATCAGGAACTGTACCTCGTTCTGCTCCTGCTCGACAAAGGACATCATATCCCGGGCGTTGGCGGCTTCTCCCAGTACAGAGAAGGAAAACAAACCTATGGTTACTGCTATGGTGAGCACTAATACGACAATTTTATCCATGTTCAATCCTCCTGTAAGTTAAAGTGGATGGATG
>DAOUPV010000136.1 GCA_030625965.1 Clostridia bacterium | reverse complement strand
CTCTTGGTTCTATCTCTTGTTAGTTTAAGCTCAGCAGTTCTCTCTTTCGCAATAATTGCTCCTCTTCCCTCGAGATTGTAGGCATCCCTGTACCCATCCTCGAGCAGATAATTTGTGAAAAAATTAATAATAGTGCTCTTACCTGTTCCCATGAAAGCAGGCACTACTATTACTTCGCCCTTCTTAATCTCTGAAAAAACATCAATCATACTCATAATACTTTCTTTGATATAAGTGTCTCCTAGGTCAAGAGGAATACCTTGGTTTCCTATGAAATCTTCAAATTTTTCAAACAAGCTTTCCCTAGTTTCTATCATTCCCATTCTGTCATAATCCTCCACATGTTATTCTAGGTGTTATGAATCACCTGTCACTTAAATCCATACTATCAAATGGATTATACTTCTTATGTTCATCTAAAACTGACTCATCTGACCAATAGAGATATTTTTCCACAACTTGCAATGAGTTGTGGCCAAGCTGCTGTCTAAGCGAGGAAGTACTTCCACCATTCCTTAAGTATGTTATTGCAAAAGTTCTTCTAAAAGTATGCGGACTAACTTTGACTCCACTGATCTCCGCATCCTTCCCATATTCTTTGATGTTCTCCTGTAACCTTCTTGTGCTGATGTTTCCACCTAAAGTCGACTGAAATGCTGGTTCATTTAGGTCACCATCTGTGCAGCTATCGAAGTAGTATTTCAAATGGTCAACTACCGAAACAGGTATACCAACTACTCTTCCCTTTCTCGCCTTGGCTTTTCGGATTGTTAAGCTAAGTTCGACAAAATCAAAGTCTCCTACTCTTAAACCGATAAGCTCCGATATCCTGATACCAGTACCTAATAGTATACACATAGCAGTGAAGTCCCTCAATCCTACATATGTACTTTGATCTGGTTGAGCCAGCAATCTTTTCACCTGATCTTCAATAAATGGTTTAAGATGTTTTAGTTATGCGTTTACACTGTTAGTGTCAACAGATGTGTGCAAATTCATTAGTAATTGAATTTGGTAAAGTTAAATCAAGCTGCCTGTTGTCTGTCAAGAGGAGTCAATTCAAGGGTTTAAGCAATTTGTGCTATGTAGAATGTTTCGAGAATTTGTGTATTGTATAATTCATGCATGTGTCTGGACGATGGAACTGTTCAGATTTCCGACGGATATGGTCTCCACCGCCACAACATGATTCTTGGTATTGAGGGCCATCATCCTGAAATTCTCCTTCCTCAGGCGCTTCATCTCCTCCATCACGATATGTGCAGCATCACCTGGACTGTGGATGATGGGCCGGTCGGGCTTCTTCTCCTTGGACATACGTTTGCCCAACTCCAGTGATGCAAGGATACTGATGGCCTTAACCTGCCCCACCCCCTCATATCGCTTCAATTCTTCAACGCCCAGTTCTAGGATATCCCCCAGAGAACCTTCACCCAGAAGAATCTTTTGGGCTAGATCTATGACGCTCAAATCCTTGGTTCCGGTGCGCAGGATTATGGCCAACAACTCTGTGTTGGTCAGACTTTCGATTCCATACTCGTAGCCCCGTTCTCTGGGTTGCAGTTCTTTGGGAAATTGTTTCATGGTTTTCTTCATAGATACCTCCGTTTCTTTACCTGCTTCGGAGCAGAAAAAAAGAACCCTTCATTTAGGGTTCTATATCTTATTGCTTTACGAAAATATGACAGCGCTAGCTATACTATTCCAAAATATTTCTATCAGGCTCGATTGGCACTGGAACCGCAGCCACACAATGACTGACATATCGGTCCTGAATGCCTGGGTATTGACCCAGTCCAGTCAGGACAACAGTTACACCAAAACCTTCATCTTGCAGCAGGCTCTTCCATGAATCCTTTTCGCCGGCCAGATCATGACGTACATGCTCCCCGGCAACCAACATGAATGGACGGAGCTCTACTTTCTTGATCCCCTGTTTCTTCATGTCTTCCAAAACATTACGGATGGATAGCTCACCTTCTAAAGTAGCCAACCAGGTTCTCTGGATACGAGCTCTAAGGTGCCTATCCAATCTTCTGTAGCTGTCATTCGCCAAGTGGCTACTTCCGTGACCCATGAATACGATGGCCTCATCAAGTGCCAATTCCTGCTTCAACTGCTCTTGCAGGACATTCAGCACTTTCATGTAGTCCGTCTTATCGAAGAGAAGCGGCTTTCCCAGAAGGTAGGTTATATCCGGATGATTCCGCTGGCTTCGCATGGTGGCTTCCTTAACCTTCTCATACTCATGACCAGCTATGATATGCAAAGGTTGCACGATGATTTCGCTGTATCCTTCATTGCATAGCTTTTGCAAGCAGGCGCTAATGTCCAGAACCGAGATTTCCCCTAATTCCTTCAGTTTGGCAATGATTCTTTTCGACGTGAAAGCCCGGAACACCTCGTGCTCCTGGAACACTTCATTGAGGCGTTTTTCGACTGGCTCAATATCTTCATCAATGGCTGAACTATGACTGCTTCCAAAACTCACTGTTACGATGGCTTTCTTTGTCATTATTCTCCTCCATCACTACCTGGATTGCATTAGCGTTCACCAAGGAACTGTTAGTTCTCGCTCCATATGCATCAGATGCGTTCGTCTATCTTGACCACTTTTTCAAGCACCAACCAGATGATGGCGATGGCCAATAGCATCAAGATGGATCTAAGTGGTCTGTCAAGCATATCTCCCAGATGAAAACCGATGCTGCTCAATATAAATCATGACCAGCTTACCCATGATAAGCGCAGACAGAAACTTGTAGGTGTCCACCTCGGTAATGGCGGCTCCGGCAGAAACAAAGAAACTAGGTGCAAAGGGAAAGCAGTACAACAAGAAGCTCGGCGTAAACCCCTTCTTCTGGATCTTTTCAATAATTGACCGCCATCGCTGGCTCTTTTGCGCCATGCGATGAACCGGTGCCATGAACAGTCGTCTGATGGTGAAGAACAACAAGGTGGATCCTGCGATGGTACCCAGATAGGACAACAGATAGCCCCACCAGAATCCATAGGCATAGACATTCAGGGCGACAATACCCGTAAGTGGCAATATGGGAAGGAACGCTTCCAACCCTGCTCCTATGAGTCCCACCAACGGACTCATGGACTACATTTTTTCCAATAGCCCCATCCCATCGACAGACAAGAGCGCCAAAGCGTCCATTTACCCCATTACCTCGATTCCATATTCCTCCGCCAGTACCCGGGCAATCTTCTGAATTGGAAGCCCGACTACATTGAAGTAGTCTCCTTCTATCTTTTCTACCAGTAAAGCACCTTTACCTTGGATACCGTACGAGCCGGCCTTATCCATCGGTTCGCCGCTC
>DAOUPV010000110.1 GCA_030625965.1 Clostridia bacterium | reverse complement strand
GGCGAATATAAAGTTGTAAAGCCTGGAATCTGATGGGAAAAGATTAGCTGATAGAAATCTAAGTATGAATTGGTAAATATATACTTATTTGTGTAAAAACCTCCTCTTCTGGCATTTGAAGAGGAGGTTTTTACGTTGAGGCACTAAGTTTTATGGAACATATTGAAAACATGCAAATTATGTTGTAAGTTAGCAATAGACAGTTGTGAAGGAGAAACAGATGAATAGTGGAATCAAAGTTATAATCGTATGCCTACTTGCTATGCTCTTGCTTGGAGGGGTCTATGCGTCCAGTGTAATGGATTTTAATCCATTTGCAGGCCGGGAGGTAGAGGAAGTAGTCGAGGTTGCTATAGAGCGGGAGGATAGGGCTGAAGAGGCGGCTATGGATATGACCATGGAAGTGACTGAACCGATTCGTCTGAAAATGGTAGCCAATCTCAGAAGAGCGCTTGAAAATGCTGAGATTGATGAAGAAGGCAAGGTTGTACTAGATGCCGTTGTGAGAAATCGCTACAACGAGTTCTGTAATACGTATTGGATGCTATTCATGCCCAATGTGGATGACTATGAGTTTGAGTATCTGGGTGCGGCGGCCTGGCATATGTTCTTTATCTGGGATGGGAAATTCGGACGGTTCCCAGACCAGATTTCTGCCCAACAGATGGAAAAGAGTTTGCAGGAACTCTATATGAATTCGGGAGAACAGTATACAACGATTGAACATCGTGCCTATACGAAGTATGTCAGGTACGAGAACGGGTACTACAGCCTGGTGCCTCAAAGCTACAACGATAACACCTTCGCATATAATCCTGTTGATATATGGATTGAAAAGAGTATCGATGGTATGCGTGTCAGGGCAACAATGCACGAATACGCGCTGGACACCAAAGGGCATTACCAACCGGAGGAGCAGGAGCTCATACTGATAGAACATACCGAGGAAATGGGACTGAGCCTAGATACGGTATTGATGGTTTTGCTTGAGTCGGATCGTATGGGTGAGTTTGAAGTGAAGCGGACCATGGATATTGAATTCATGATCGACAATAGTGACAGGCCGCATATCATCCGCTTCGACAACGGGGAAGAGACGTATCGGCTAGATTAAGGGATGACAAGAATAATCTCAGAAGCAACAATGAAGTGGAATTAGACAAGATACCCAGAAATAGGAAACAAGATAATTATAAAAAAAACTAGGAAAATAGCTAAATTCAATAAAAAATAGGAAAATAGTTTGTAGCGTACCCGAGCTATGGTATGATAATCTATAGAAGGGAGGTCGGGATATGGATAAGATACAGGAAGACCGGCTTTATATAGATAGTCTGAAGGAGACATTTGGTTCTTACAATTCCATCAGCATTGACGATTTCTCAGGATTCTACAAAGAAATCCTCGGGGATATTTCTCGGAGCACGGTTAAGTTGTATATCTACGAGCTCAAAAAGGAAAAAGTGATCCGCAACGTCGCCCGAGGTCTGTATGCGTTCGAGGACGAAAACAGAAACGCAGCAGACGACTATGCTGTTATAACTATGGATATTATCAAATCGACTGGAATGGACTATCAGGTTTTCAATAAGGAACTTGAGAAGAAAGTAAGATCCTTGAATAAGGAGATTAAAAAAGTGCTGGATCTTGATCGATTGTATCATATATCCCAGGGTGATGAGATCCAGATTTTCTGCCCACTTGATGACAGACTGGGTAGGTTGCTGCTCCTTACATTGTGCAAACTAAGACCATTTTTGGTTCGTTATGCTGTGAGTATAGGCTCCTTCGATGGTGAGATCAAGAGAAACTCCTGGGAGATGAATGCGCCGATTTTCTGGAATGCACGGGACGGTCTGAAGGATCTGAAAGGCGGCAAAGGTTACGAGGGATGGTGTGTGAGTGAGTACGCGCAGGCGGACCATTTATGTAACAACGTGTTACCTCTGGTCAATAAGGAAATGGGTAGGATCACGGACAAGCAGTGGGAGGTGGTTCGACTTGAACTGCTGCAGGTTGACTGGGTGGATGCCATGGAAGAACTTGGAATCAGCAAGACCAGCTACTATAGCAGATTGAATGCTTCCAATCTGGATGAAATCCTGAAGGTTTTCCGTACAATATCTGATCTGATGCAGAAAAGGAGTGTTTTGGAATGATGTTTACCATACTGATGTTACTGTCTCATGCCATAACCGATTTCATGCTTCAGACGGATGAGAGCGTCAGATTGAAATCTGAGATGAAGCCGGCGGGCTACCTGTATCACGGTCTGGTGCTGTTTACGGTATCCGCCGTGATGCTGTTCTTCATGGATACAGCTGCGCTTCCTGATTTGCTGATTAGGGTGGTGGCCATCGTGCTTTTGCATATACTGATTGATGTTTTGAAGGAGTACTTGCAGAAAGCGATTCTTGGAAATGAAAAGCGCAGTGGACATAAACGCAACAGGGATGTCCTGCTCCTATTCGTAGCTGACCAGATGGTGCATATCCTGATGATTTTCTTGCTGACCGAGGGAGCGTCTGCTGGCATGATCGGTTCACAACCATTTGTTCTTGTAGCTGTGAAGACGCTGTTTATAATCTTGTATTTGACATTCTCAGGAGCCTATCTGATACCTTTGCTCTTCAACGTAGTTTATTCCAATGTCGATGATTACGGTGAACGGTTGAACGAGCGTCTGAAGGCGGATATGGATAAGGATACCCATGTATTTATCGATGAGGTAAAGACGGGGAAATGGATCGGCAGCGATCCTGGAACGGTTGCTTATTCTGGTACTTCTCTACGCCAATCAGTTCACGGCCATTGGTTTCATCATCGCCATAAAGTCACTCGCCAGGTTCAGGATGCTGGACAGCAAGATATTTTCCGAGTACTACCTGCTGGGGACCTTGTTCAGCGTTGCTTATTCCATATGCGGTTATTACTTGTTCCAGCTGATCATCTGAAACATAGAACAGAAGGAAGCGAAGATGAGAACCTCAGGTGTGATATCATATATGTGTGAGGTTAGGTTTCTATTGAGAAGGGAGTGAAAGTACTGATGGGTGAGCAGGAAAGAATTATACGACAGGCGGAGTTTGATCGAAACTATATACCCTACACGTTTTGGGTCACATTGCTATTTATGATTCTTATCGTTGGAACGATACCGCTGATTCCATTCTGGATTTTGGGATGGGGGCAATGGTATAGCCGGGCTTCATTGAATGCTATGAGCTGCGTATTGACGGAGAAATCAGTGGTTATCAAGAGAGGCATATTCTTCAGGAAAGAAAAGAATATCCCACTAGAGAAAATCACGGATATTACCATGAAGCAGGGTCCTCTGATGCGGGCATATGGATTGGATAGGATCATATTCGAGACTGCTGGACAGAATAACAATGGAAGCGCTGAAGGGTCTTTATTAGGAATCGTCAACGCAAGAGATTTCCGTGATGCCGTCCGAATCGAGAGAGAAAAATTCGCTAGTAAGGGCAATGGAATAAATCAGGAGACTGCTGTAGATAAAAAGACACTTGACGATATCTACGAGTTACTGAAGAGAATTGAAGCTAAGATGTAGTTTATAACAATGTTTCGAGTCTTGGAATGGTTTTGTCAAGTTCTAGGGTAGGCAACAATGCAGTAAACGACACTTTTAACCCCACGCAAGTGGGGTTTTTGTATGTCTGTTATTTCCAACTTGCAATTTATGTATTATTATAATATATATGTCTAACTGTTTTCATCTCAAGCAACAGTTGAAGACCGAATTGCAGGAGTAGAGTATTTTCTTATTCAAGCTCATAGAGGGAGATCCTTGTGTGAAGACTGATGTCACTGGGATTTTTCACTATGGAGCTCCAAGAGACCGGATAGTATTTTGTTAGCGACTAAAAGGAATGCGTAAAAACCTCCTCTTTAAAATAGTAAAGAGGAGGTTTTCTCTGGCGCGGAAGTCATACTAGTTGTATAATATGTAAAAAGAACCGCTTGAAAATATTAAGGAGGTGAAATTTACGTATGCGAATTGAGGGGTACAAAGAAGTATTCGATAAACATAACGGAGTGATCAAACTTTCTGATTTCACTAAGGAAGGATTTCATAACACTGTACTTGATAATCTCATCGAGAAGGGTTATGTCATGAAGATTAAGACGGGTTATTATGAATGGCAATATAAAGAACCGGTATCTGATGCGGTCATTATAGGAAAACTGTTTCCAGAAGGAATTATTTGCCTGGAATCAGCGCTTTATCTCTATGGCTATACGGACAGGACGCCTATGGCTTGGCATATAGCCGTCAGCAAGAACAAGACGAAAAGCAAGTACAATATTGATTACCCGCCAATGAAGTTCTATTTCATCATTGAAAGATATCTAGAGATCGGTAAAACAACGGTAACATTTGAGGGACATGAAATGCGTGTCTTCGACCGGGATAGGACTATTTGTGATGTACTCCGGTATGAGAACAAAATGGACAAAGAAGTATTCAATAAGGCGATCAGAGCGTATGTGAAGGATTCAAAAAAGAATATCAATCATCTGATAGAATATGCAAAGAAAATGGATATAGAGAAGAAGGTCAGAAGGACGATAGGGATGTGGCTATGAGTCGGGAACAATCAATACTGCAAAAACTAAGGAATAAAGCCAGAGATAAGAGAATGCCGTACCAGCTGGTACTTCAGCTGTTTTGTCAGGAAGAATTCCTCCGGCGACTCTCCCGAACCAGGTATAGAGATAATTTCATACTGAAAGGTGGTTTGTTCTTGTTCTCATATTACGGTTTTGAAGGTAGGCCTACTATGGATATAGACTTCCTTCTGAGGAGGTTGAATAACCGCCAATCTAATATTCATACGGTGATAAAGGAGATCATAGAAACACCTACTGAATATGACTTTATTACGTATGAGATAAAGGATATAGAGAATATTGCGGAACAAAAAGAGTATCATGGTTTGAGAGTAAAGCTACTGGGAAAAATTGGCAATACCAGAACTCCCTTCGATATTGATTTAGGCATTGGCGATGTGATTGTACCTGAGGCAATGGACCGATCCATCGCTACTCAACTTCACGAATTTCCTCAGCCCATAGTGAAGACCTATTCGCTGGAATCAACTATTGCTGAAAAATGGGAGGCCATGATTAACCGGTTAGAGGCCAATAGCCGTATGAAGGATTATTATGATATCTACTTCTTGGTGAGTCACTATGATTTTGATGGGGCTATCATAAGGGAGGCTATTCTAAAGACGTTGGAGAAGAGAGGGACAGTCATGAACAGATCGACGCTGGATAGTATTGCTGGGATCTATCAGGACGAAGATATGTCTCGGAGATGGTTAGCTTTCACTAGTAAAACCTTGGGAGTGGAATTAGAGTTCT
>DAOUPV010000016.1 GCA_030625965.1 Clostridia bacterium | reverse complement strand
TTACAGACCTCAGTTCTACTTCAGAACTACCGACGTAACTGGTATGGCTGACCTACCTGAAGGTATCGAGATGGTTATGCCTGGCGACAGAGTTGAGATGGCTGTAGAGCTGATCACTCCGATCGCAATCGAGCCCGGCCTGCGTTTTGCTATCCGTGAGGGTGGAAGAACTGTTGGCGCAGGGGTTGTATCTTCTGTTTCAGAGTAGTATAATAGCAATGTTGCGGCAAAAAGTCAGGGGCCAAGCGCCCCTGACTCTTGCCACGTTTTAGAACTACGTTTTGATATGCGATGATGTGGGAGGTTGCTAGCCCTTTTCCTAAAGGAATCTAGGTTTTTCCACTGAGTATGTCCGCATGAAATACGGGCGAAGGAGGAAGTAATATGGCGAACGAGAAGATCAGAATCAGACTGAAGGCATTCGATCACAGACTTTTGGATCAAAGTGCAAACAACATCGTGGAAACAGCAAAGAATACTGGCGCATCAGTATCCGGTCCAGTACCATTGCCTACGGAAAAGAACATCTTCACCATTCTCAGATCACCTCACGTGAATAAAGATTCCCGAGAGCAATTTGAGATGAGAACTCACAAAAGACTGATTGATATTATCCAGCCGACACCGAAGACGGTGGATTCTTTGATGAGAATTGACCTACCGGCAGGCGTGGATATTGAAATCAAGCTGTAGGCAACAGAAAGTAAAGGATATGGAGGTGCTTAAGTATGTCTAAAGGAATTTTGGGCAAAAAACTTGGAATGACGCGAATCTTCCAAGACGGTAAGGTAATTCCTGTGACAGTAATCGAAGCAGGGCCTTGCGTAGTCACGCAAATCAAAACCAAGGAAAACGACGGCTATGACGCAATTCAAGTCGGTTTTTCTCCGGTCAAGGAAAAGAATGTCAACAAACCATCCAAAGGCCATTTTGCTAAAGCTGGTGTGGCACCCACGCGCTACCTGAGAGAATTCAGAGTGGACAATGTGGCGGACTATACTGTAGGTCAGGAAATCAAGCTGGACATCTTTGAAGATGGCGAGATGGTGGACGTGATCGGCAAAAGCAAGGGTAAAGGTTTCGCAGGTGTAATTAAGAGACATAATTACCACCGTGGACCAATGTCGCACGGTTCTAGGTTTCACAGAAAACCTGGTTCTCTGGGAGCGATGGGCCCAGCTCGTGTATTCAAAGGTAAACCATTACCAGGACGCATGGGTGGCAACAGAGTAACCGTACAGAATCTAACGGTTGCAAAAGTGGATGTTGACAGAAATGTTATCTTAGTCAAAGGTGCGATTCCAGGATCTAAAAAGGGCTTGGTAACTGTACGTAGCGCTGTAAAGGCTAAGTAATCTGAGAAAGGAGGAAAAAACCATGGCTAAAACAGCCGTAGTAAATATTGAAGGGAAAAAAGTAAGCGATTTGGAATTGAATGATTCTGTATTTGCTGCTGAATTCAATGAAGCGACTGTACACAATGTCGTTGTGATGCAATTGGCCAACAAGAGACAGGGTACGCAATCTACCAAAACCAGAGCAGAAGTATCTGGTGGAGGAAGAAAGCCTTGGAGACAAAAAGGTACAGGCCGTGCCAGAGTGGGTAGTTCAAGAAACCCAATTTGGAAAGGCGGCGGTGTCGCATTCGGACCCAAACCCAGAGATTATTCCTACACCATGCCTAAAAAGGCTAGAAGAGTAGCGATGAGATCTGTCTTGTCTGACAAATTGGCTAGTGAAAAACTGATTGTGTTGGATGCATTGAACGTGGAGCCTAAGACCAAAGAGATGATCAAGGTTCTTGGCAACCTGAAAGTGGAGAAAAAAGCGTTGGTGGTTACCAATGCTGTAGAACCCGCTGTAGTACGTTCTGCGAGCAACATCAAAGGCATCAAGACTGCCATTGTGGATGAAATGAATGTATATGACATAGTCAATGCAGATGTATTGATTATGACAGAAGAAGCTATTAAAAAAATTGAGGAGGTGCTGGCAAATGCGTAACCCTCAAGATGTACTGATTCGTCCAGTAGTCACCGAGAAAGCATTGAGTATGATGGAAGAGAACAAATACACTTTCTTCGTTAATACGGATGCCAACAAGATCGAGATCAAGAATGCTGTTAAGAAGCAATTTGATGTTGATGTGGATAAAGTGACCACTGTAACAGTCAGAGGTAAGAAAAGAAGACAGGGTCGTTTCGTGGGCAAAACTTCTGACCGCAAGAAAGCGATAGTTAAGCTAAAGGCCGGCAGCAAAATTGAGCTGTTCGAGAACCTGTAGATATCAGTTGAAGGAGGAATAAAAAATGGCAGTTAAAAAGTTCAAACCTACTTCCCCTGGTATCAGAACGATGACCGTTTCAACGTTTGAGGAAATTACGAAAACGTCACCGGAGAAATCATTGATTGCTCCGCTTCCAAAGAAATCCGGTCGTAATAACCAGGGAAGAATAACCGTTCGACATAAGGGCGGCGGACACAAAAGACAATACCGTATCATCGACTTCAAGAGACTCAAGGACGATATCCCGGCTAAGGTTGCGGCAATCGAATACGATCCCAACCGTTCCGCCAACATCGCGTTGCTGCACTACGCAGACGGCGAAAAGAGATACATCCTGGCTCCGGTAGGTCTTAAAGTTGGCACCACGATCTATTCTGGTGGCGAAAGAGACATCAAACCGGGTAACTGTCTGCCTTTGAGCAGCATTCCGGTAGGCACCCAGATCCACAACATCGAACTCAAGGAAGGCAAAGGCGGCCAGCTTGTTAGAACAGCCGGCGCCGTGGCTCAGTTGATGGCTAAGGAAGGCAAGTACGCGCAAGTGCGTCTACCGTCCGGCGAAGTGAGAATGATTCACATCCGCTGCAGAGCCACCATCGGCCAAGTTGGTAACCTGAGTCATGAGAACATCACCATCGGTAAGGCGGGACGTTCTAGATGGTTGGGTATCAGACCTAGCGTACGTGGTGTTGTAATGAACCCGAACGATCACCCACACGGTGGTGGTGAAGGACGTTCACCAGTAGGTAGAAAGCACCCAGTAACACCTTGGGGCAAACCTGCACGTGGCGCAAGAACCAGAAGGAAAAAGAAAACTTCTGACAAGTTTATTGTAAGAAGACGCTATGCTAAGTAAGAGGGGAGGCAGCAGACAATGTCAAGATCAGTAAAAAAAGGGCCTTACTGCGAACCGAAACTACTAGCAAAAGTAGAGGCTATGAACGAAGTAGACAGCAAGCAAATCGTAAAGACGTGGTCCAGACGTTCCACCATATTTCCACAGATGGTAGGACACACTTTTGCAGTGCACAACGGGAAAAAGCATATTCCTGTGTATGTGAGTGAGGATATGGTTGGCCATAAGCTGGGCGAATTTTCACCGACAAGAACATACAGAGGACATGCTGGCTCCAAGACCAGCAAATAGTAGAGAGGGGGCTTATGTAATGGAAACAAGAGCTGTAGCAAAGTATATAAGAATTTCTCCGCTCAAAGCACGTTCAGTCGCCGATGCGATTAGAGGTAAGAATGTCGGAGAAGCCTATGGCATATTGAAGTTCACTCCGAGAAAAGGCGCATTCTTGATTGAAAAAGTCTTGAAAAGCGCGGTTTCTAATGCCGAGAATAACTTTGAAATGGATATCAACAACTTGTTCGTTTCGGCGATCTTCATCGATGAAGGTCCGACCATGAAACGATTCAAGCCTAGAGCCATGGGGAGAGCGGACATGATCCGCAAAAGAACCAGCCACATTACTGTGGTAGTTAGCGAAAGGGAGGTATAACAGCGTGGGTCAGAAAGTACATCCAAAGAGCATGAGACTTGGTGTGATCCAGGACTGGGATGCCAAGTGGTACGCAAACAAAGACTATGCAAAATTGCTTCACGAAGACGTTAAGGTTCGTGAATACATTAAGAAAAAACTGTACGAAGCGGGTATTTCCCGCATCGAGATTGAGCGTTTCGCCAATCGTCTTAAGGTGACCATTCACACTGCTAAACCGGGCGTAGTTATCGGCAAAGGCGGCACTGAAGTGGACGCACTGAGACAAGAATTGGTAAAAATGACCGATCGTCAAGTAAATTTGAACATCGTGGAAGTCAAGAAGGTTGACATCGACGCACAATTGGTTGCGGAAAACATCGCATTCCAGCTGGAGCGCAGAGTTTCCTTCAGAAGAGCAGTGAAACAGGCCATCCAAAGAGCCATGAGACAAGGCGCCGAGGGTATCAAGGTGCAGGTAGCTGGTAGACTTGGTGGTGCTGAGATCGCCAGAACCGAATGGGCAAGCGAAGGCAAAGTGCCTCTGCACACCATCCGTGCTGACGTTCGGTATGGAACTGCTGTGTCCAACACGACCTATGGCAAGATTGGTGTGAAAACCTGGATCTGTCACGGTGAAATACTTCCTGAGAGCAGTAAGGATGTTCAAAAGGAGGTTAAGTAATCATGTTGATGCCAAAAAGAGTAAGATACCGTAAACCGCATAGACCTAGAAAAATGACAGGCAAAGCCTACAAAGGCAATACGGTTACCTACGGTGAGTTTGGCTTGCAAGCCCAAGAACCTGCTTGGATTACTTCCAGACAGATTGAAGCGGCTCGTATCGCCATGACTCGTTACACCAAAAGAGGTGGTAAAGTCTGGATCAAGATTTTCCCGGACAGACCCATCACAACTAAACCGGCTGAAACCCGTATGGGTAAAGGTAAAGGTTCCCCGGAGTATTGGGTAGCACCTGTAAAGCCAGGCCGTGTGATGTTCGAAATCGCTGGTGTATCGGAAGAAGTAGCACGCGAAGCATTGCGTCTTGCTGCTGCTAAATTACCAAACAAATGCAAGTTTATAAGTTCTGAAGCGGGTGGTGAAGGTTAATGAAAGCAAATGAAATCAAAGATATGACATCTGAAGAAATCGTTCAGAAGGTTGGTGAGCTTAAACAGGAGCTTTTCAATCTAAGATTCCAAGCGGCCACTGCTCAAATAGATAACCCGATGAGAATCAAAGAGGTCAGGAAAGATATTGCTCGCGCAAAGACCGTTCTCAGAGAAAGGGAAGTATCTCAAGCGAAAGCAATGTAGCTGGTAGGTTGAAAAGACGAAAAAGGAGGATTATCCATGGAAGAAAGAGATACGAATCGTAAGACCCGTGTGGGTTACGTCGTAAGTGACAAAATGGATAAAACAGTGGTTGTAACCGTTGAAAGTTCCAAAAAACATCCATTGTACGGCCGTCGTGTAAAGACTTCAAAGAAGTACAAAGCGCATGACGAAGGCAATATTTGCGGTATTGGTGACAAGGTAAAAATGATGGAAACCAAACCCCTTAGCAAAGACAAGCGATGGAGAGTTATAGAAATCATTGAAAAGGGCAAGGCCATATAGTTGCCTAAAGGACTGCCAAAGAGGGGGTTAATGAGATGATTCAACAGGAATCACGAGTAAAAATTGCAGATAATACAGGAGCCAAAGAGGTACTATGTATCCGAGCTCTAGGTGGATCGAAAAGAAGATATGCAAGAGTTGGTGACGTAATCGTCGCTGCCGTTAAAGTAGCAACACCCGGCGGCGTTGTAAAAAAAGGCGAAGTCGTCAAAGCGGTAATCGTCCGCACCAAACGCCCGCTCAGAAGAGCGGATGGATCGTATATCCGTTTTTACGAAAATGCAGCTGTAATCATTAAAGAGGACGGCACACCAGTTGGTACACGTATCTTTGGCCCAGTGGCCAGAGAGCTTCGTGACAGGGAATACATGAAAATCGTATCCTTGGCGCCTGAAGTGCTTTAGAACAGCAGAAAAGTGGAGGTGAATACAATGGCTCCGAAAATGCACGTCAAAGCGGGCGATAAGGTTAAAGTCATCGCAGGCAAAGACAAAGGCAAAGAAGGAAAGATTCTTTCAGTGGTAACCAGCTCCGGCCGGGTAATCGTTGAAGGAGTTAGCGTTGCAAAAAGACACCAAAGACCGACCCAGCAAATGCCACAAGGTGGCATCATCGAGAAGGAAGCAGCTATTGCCGGCTCGAATGTAATGCTGGTGTGCCCGGCTTGTGGCGCAGCCACTAGAGTGGGACACAAGATTTTGGACAACGGTACCAAAGTCCGTGTTTGCAAGAAATGCAACGAAGTAGTAGATAAGTAATAGGATTGAAAGGAGGCTAACAGCCTTGGCTAGAATGAAAGACAGATGTCTTGGAGAGATTAAAGAGTCGATGATGGAAAAATTCGGCTACAAGAATCCAATGGAAGTACCTAGACTGGCTAAGATTACTGTGAATATGGGTCTTGGAGAAGCAACCCAGAATAGCAAAGTAGTCGATGCGGCGGTAGCTGATTTGGAGGCCATCACTGGTCAAAAGCCAATCGTTACCAAGGCGAAAAAATCCATCGCGACCTTCAAGTTAAGAGAAGGAATGCCGATTGGTGCCAAAGTCACTATGAGAGGCAATCGTATGTACGAATTCGCCGATCGTTTGATCAACGCGTCGCTTCCTCGTGTCCGTGACTTCCGTGGCGTATCAGCCAAAGGATTCGACGGCAGAGGAAACTACACGATGGGTCTTAAAGAGCAGTTGATTTTCCCGGAGATTGATTATGACAAGATAGACAAGATTCGTGGAATGAATATCACGTTTGTAACAACGGCTAAAACGGATGAGGAAGCCTACGGACTTCTAGAGTTCATGGGAATGCCGTTTACGAAGAAATAAGGAGGAAACTTGGGATGGCAAAAAAATCAATGATCGCCAAACAACAGAGAACTCCTAAGTATAGCGTAAGAGCGTATAATCGTTGCGCTATTTGCGGCAGACCTCACGGCTACATCAGAAAATTCGGCATGTGCAGAATTTGTTTCCGTGAGCGTGCATACAAAGGAGAAATCCCTGGCGTTAAGAAGGCCAGCTGGTAGAATCCAGAAGGAGGTTGAATCATGGTAATGACTGATCCAATAGCGGATTTTCTAACCAGAATTCGAAATGGGAATACAGCTATGAAAGCTACTGTAGAAATTCCTGCTTCAAAGATGAAGAAAGCTTTGGCTGAAATCCTGAAAGAAGAAGGCTTCATCAAGAATTGGGAGTTCGTGGAAGATTCGTTGCAAGGTGTAATCAGAGTCTACATGAAATACGGTGAGAACAGAGAACATGTAATATCCGGATTGAAGAGAATTTCAAAACCGGGTTTGAGAGTACACGTAGGAAAAGATGATGTGCCACAAGTATTGAATGGCTTGGGCATTGCAATCCTGACTACTTCCAATGGCGTAATGACCGATAGACAGGCCAGAAAAGCTGGAGTAGGCGGAGAAATCATCTGCTACGTGTGGTAGACAGGAGGTGTAAACATTGTCAAGGATAGGAAATGCTCCGATTACTGTACCTACAGGAGTCGAAGTAAAAATCGAGAAGAATTACGTATCCGTCAAAGGCCCGAAAGGCACTTTGGAGGATACATTCAATCAAGATATGAAAATTGACCTAACTGACGGTGTCATCACTGTTGCGCGTCCTAGCGACAAGAAAGAGCACAGAGCTCTTCACGGCTTGACCAGAGCGCTGATCAACAACATGGTGATCGGTGTGACCCAGGGATTCGAAAAGAACCTGGAAATGGTTGGAGTTGGTTACAAGGCGCAGATACAGGGCAAGAAACTGGTAGTAAATGCCGGTTACTCGCATCCTGTTGAGATGGACCCGGGTGATGATCTGCAGGTGGAAGTACCTGTACCGACAAAAATCAGTATCAAAGGCATTAGCAAAGCTAAAGTAGGCGCATTTGCGGCCAACGTCAGAGCAGTAAGACCCCCGGAGCCTTACAAAGGCAAAGGTATCAGATACGCTGGCGAATATGTCCGCAGAAAAGTTGGTAAGACCGGCGCATAGACGCCTGGTGCTAAATCCGATTTAAAGGAGCTGTAAATATGTTTAAGAAAGATGATAAGAAAGCTCTTCGAATCAAGAAAAGAAGAAGAGTTAGAAAAAATATCAGTGGTACTCCTGAGCGTCCCAGACTTGCGGTACACCGTAGCAACAAGCACATCTATGCTCAACTTATTGATGACGTAGCTGGTGTGACCTTGGTTGCTGCATCTACCAAGGAGCTGAGCAATGCCGGCAAACTGGAGAGTAGCAGTACTATTGAAGCCGCGGCAGCCGTTGGCAA
The DNA here is from genome assembly GCA_030625965.1 of Clostridia bacterium. GTDB lineage: Bacteria > Bacillota > TC1 > TC1 > UBA5767 > UBA5767. The sequence continues at coordinate 28,928 of DAOUPV010000016.1, read as the reverse complement.
GCTGGTCGCTGAAAAAGCTGTAGAAAAACAATTGAAATCTGTTGTATTCGACCGTGGTGGTTTCTTGTACCATGGAAGAGTCAAAGCTCTGGCTGATGGTGCTAGAGAAGGCGGATTGGAATTTTAAAAGGAGGGCAACCGAGTGCAAAGAAGAGATAAGCGCGAAAAAAGTGAATTTGAAGAAAAGGTTGTTTCCATCAACCGTGTATCCAAAGTAGTTAAGGGTGGACGCCGTATGAGCTTCACCGCTTTGGTAGTAGTGGGAGATGGAAAAGGCCGTGTAGGCGTTGGGTACGGAAAAGCCAATGAAGTACCGTCCGCCATCAAGAAAGCCATTGACAAAGCCAAGAAGGAGCTAATCACAGTTCCGTTGAAGGGCACCAGTATCCCGCACGAAATTATTGGTAAATTCGGCGCAGGAGCTGTTCTTCTTAAGCCGGCTTCGGAAGGTACCGGAGTTATTGCCGGTGGCCCCGCAAGAGCGGTATTGGAGTTGGCTGGTATCAAGAACATTCTGTCCAAGTCTTTGGGATCCTCAAACGTAAACAACATGGTATACGCGACCATGGAAGGTTTGAAATCTTTGAAGACAGCAGAGAGTGTAGCCAAGCTTCGCGGTAAATCCGTCGAAGAACTGTTGGGTTAGGGGGTATTGTCATGACGAATAAAGTTAAAATTACACTCGTGAACAGTACCATCGGACGTACTAAGAGACAAGGTGAGACTGTTAAAAGTCTTGGTCTCAAGAAACTGGGTAGCTCAGCTATTCAGACTACTACGCCTGACATAGTTGGCAAAATCAAAAAAGTAGCCCACTTGGTAAAAGTGGAAGAAATCAACGAATAGGAGGTGGATGCTTTGAAACTTCATGAAATGAAACCTGCCAAAGGTTCCAGAACCGAAGCTACCCGTAAGGGAAGAGGCGCAGGATCTGGTCTTGGCAAAACAGCCGGCCGCGGACAAGACGGACAGAAGTCCCGTTCAGGCGGTGGTGTGAGACCTGGTTTTGAAGGTGGCCAAATGCCTTTGATCCGCCGTATTCCAAAGCGCGGATTCACAAACGTATTTGCCAAAAAAATAATTAGTATCAATGTTGACAAGCTCAACAGATTTGAAGACAACACAGAGATTACCCCGGAACTCTTGAAAGAGAGCGGCGCCATCAAGAAATTGGGCGACGGCGTGAAGATACTGGGTAGCGGAGAACTTGAAAGAAAGCTCATCGTTAAAGCTAATGCATTTAGTAAATCAGCTGTGGAAAAGATTGAAGCAGCAGGTGGAAAAGCTGAGGTGATCTAATGTTTGAAACGTTTCGGAACGCTTTCAAAGTTGGGGAAATCAAGGACAAGCTGATATTCACACTGCTGATGATCCTTGTTTACCGTATTGGTGCAGCGATTCCTGTACCGGGTATCGACAAAACTGTACTGGAATCCATGTTCCAAGGCGATTTCTTTGGATTCCTGAACATCATGTCGGGTGGTTCTTTCAAGAACTTCACCGTATTTGCCCTGGGAATCATGCCTTACATCAACGCCAGCATTATCTTAAATCTGCTGACCGTAGTTATTCCTTACTTGGAGAATCTCTCTAAGGAAGGCGCGGAAGGCAGGAAGAAGCTGGTCCAGTTCACACGTTACGGAACCGTAATCCTAGGAACACTGCAAGGCATCGGAATGACGGTTTATCTGAAACCGGCGCTGAAGTCGCAGAGTATCCTGAGCTACGTGGTCGTCGTGGTAACACTGACTGCCGGAACGGCTTTCCTGATGTGGCTGGGTGAGATGATCACTGAGCGAGGCATCGGAAACGGGATTTCTATTATCATCTTCGCTGGTATCGTTTCCAGACTGCCGAGTGGCATCGTGTCCACCGTGCAGTATCTGAGAAGCGGCGAACTGAGCTGGGTGGCAATGGTTGGATTCCTGTTTGTTGCCGCAGTGGTAATCATTGGTGTCATCGCCATTCATGAAGGGGAGAGAAGAATTCCTGTGCAGTATGCGAAACGCGTGATCGGTAGAAAGATCTACGGCGGACAGAGCACTCACATTCCCCTGAAGGTGAACCAAGCGGGTGTAATCCCCATCATCTTCGCGATGAGTATCCTGATGTTTCCAACAACAATCGCATCCTGGTTCCCGGCAAGCGGTTTCGCCCAGTGGGTTAGCAGGACGTTCGATTTCACCTCAATTTGGTATATGCTGGCATACGGCTTGCTGATTCTGTTCTTCACCTATTTCTACACGGCTATGAGTTTCAATCCGGTAGATGTGGCGGACAATCTGAAGAAGCATGGCGGATTTATTCCTGGCTACAGACCTGGAAGATATACGGCGGAGTACATTGAAAAAGTAGTTAGCCGGGTAACATTTTCAGGTGCCGTGTTCTTGGCGATGATTGCGCTGATGCCTAACATGCTGTGGGCTTTTACCGGAGTGAATTTCCAATTCGGTGGTACGAGCTTGCTGATCATGGTCGGCGTTGCGCTTGATACCATGAAACAGCTGGAAAGCCAATTGCTCATGAGACACTATAAAGGCTTCATGGGCTAGACGAAAGAAGGTAAGAGATATGAGATTGCTGGTGATGGGTCCTCCCGGATCGGGTAAGGGCACTCAAGCGGCCATACTTTCAGATAAACTGAATATCGCTCATATATCTACTGGAGAAATGTTTAGAGATGCCATTAAAGTGGGCTCGGAACTCGGCGAGCTGGCCGCCCGTTACATCAACAAAGGCGAGCTGGTTCCCGATGAGATTACTGAGGCCATAGTGAAAGAGCGACTCGGTCAGGAAGATTGCCGCAAGGGCTATCTTCTTGATGGATTTCCTCGGACGCTTACACAAGGACGAGCGTTGGATAGCATTTTACTCGACTTACGCAACGACATCGATTGTGTGATTTATCTGGATGTACCCACACAGGACATTGTCTCTAGATTAACAGCAAGAAGGATATGTGGAGTATGTGGTGCTGTCTATCATTTGCAGGAAAAGATACCTCGTGAAGAGGGTGTCTGCGACCTGTGCGGTGGCAAAATCGTGCAGCGTGAAGACGATACTGAAGAAACAGTCCGGAAGCGGCTGAGCATCTACAACGATGCGACCCGCCCATTGGTGGATTTCTACCAGCAGAAAAAGTTGCTGTGTACCATCGCAGGCAATCTATCGATTGACGAAACAACCGAACGCATTATGTCAGGATGTTTTTAAGGGGTAGAAAATTGATTGCAATAAAAAAAGACGAAGACATCAAGAAAATGAGAGAGGCCGGACGCATCGTGGCACAAGTACATAATCTGATGCGACAGATGGTCAGACCGGGTATCAGCACCGGAGAACTGAACCAAGCAGCAGAGGAATTAATTTACCAAGCGGGCGCAGTACCCAGTTTCAAGGGTTACGGCGGATTTCCCGCAGGGCTGTGTATCTCCATTGATGATGAAGTGGTCCATGGCATACCGGGTGAACGCATCCTGATGGAAGGCAGCATCGTATCAATTGATGCCGGCGCCTATCTGGATGGATTCCACGGGGATGCAGCTATATCCTTACCAGTCGGCGATGTCGATGAAGATAAAGCCAGACTGCTCAAGGTAACAGAAGAGTCACTGTATCAAGGAATTGAACAGGCCAGGATCGGCAATCGCCTGGGGGATATCTCCCACGCGGTGCAGAGCCACTGTGAGAAGCAGGGATTTACCGTTGTCCGGGATTATGTGGGACACGGGATCGGTGCAAACCTTCATGAGGAACCGCAGGTACCCAATTACGGTCCACCGCACCGCGGTGTGAGATTGCAGGAGAACATGGCCTTGGCCATCGAACCTATGGTCAACTTGGGGAAACATCATGTCAAGGTACTCTCGGATGGCTGGACAGTCAAGACCTTAGACGGAAAACCTTCGGCTCATTTCGAGCATACAATAGTGATCACTGCCGAGGGACCGCTAATCATGACAGAACTTTAAGGATAGAAAAATGGATGAAGTGAAAGACCGTTTAGGCATGTTGGTATTCTCCACCGCCGGCCGCGATTTCGGCAAACCATATCTGGTTATACAGGAAGTGGACCAGAATACGGTCCTGGTAGCCGACGGACATTTGAGACGTCTCGACAATCCGAAACGGAAAAACATAAAACATTTAAGCCTTACAGGGTTGACAGAAAACGATATACGTGTAAAATTGCAAGGAGGGACTTTTCCGAGCAACACAGAGCTTAGGAAGGTCATCGACGAGCTGGTTACAGATCGTAATTTGGAACAAAGGAGTTAAACACATGTCCAAAGCAGATGTAATTGAAATGGAGGGAAAGGTATTAGAATCCCTTCCTAGCGCCATGTTTAAAGTAGAGCTAACCAATGGACATCAGATCTTGGCTCATGTTTCTGGGAAAATCAGGGTAAACTTTATCCGTATTCTACCGGGAGACCGAGTTACGGTTGAGTTGTCACCATATGATTTAACCAAAGGAAGAATCACCTATCGATTTAAATAGATAAAAAAGAGAAAAGGAGGGTATCGGAAATGAAAGTAAGACCGTCCGTAAAACCCATCTGCGAGAAATGCAAGATTATCAAAAGAAAAGGCAAAGTAATGGTTATTTGCGAGAATCCTAAGCATAAACAAGTGCAAGGATAATCAGACCCGGGAGCGGCTATCACGCAAGTGAATTCCCGACTGTTCACGATTCCATAAAGGGCCCGATGGGGCTTACTTGCGTTGGAATCATAGATTTAATAGAAATTATTGGAGGTATAGCTTAATGGCTCGAATTTCTGGAGTTGACTTACCAAGAGAAAAAAGAGTTGAAATTGGACTCACCTATATCTATGGTATTGGTAGAACTACAGCTCAGAAGATTCTGGCAGAAACCGGCATCAATCCGGATACCAGAGTCAAAGAACTGACCGAAGATGAAGTCAGTAAACTGAGAGAAAGTATTTCAAAGAACTTTACAGTTGAAGGAGATCTGAGAAGAGAAGTTCAACTGAACATCAAACGCTTAATTGAGATTGGATCCTACCGGGGAATGCGCCACAGAAGAGGGTTGCCAGTACGCGGACAGAATACCAAGAACAACGCCAGGACTAGAAAAGGTCCGAAGCGTGGCGCTGTTGCGAGAAAGAAGTAAAGGGGGGAGACTGATATGGCAAAAAGACAAGCCCGTACGAGAAAAAGGGATAAAAAGAACATCGAATACGGTGTTGTGCACATCAAGTCTACTTTCAACAACACACTGGTGACCATTACGGACAAGAGCGGTAACGCGATTTCCTGGGCCAGTGCTGGTGGAATGGGCTTTAGAGGCTCACGAAAGAGTACTCCTTTTGCTGCGCAATTGGCAGCCGAAAAGGCAGCCAAAGGCGCAATGGAGCATGGCTTGAAACAAGTAGAGTGTTATGTAAAGGGACCTGGATCCGGCAGAGAAGCTGCCATCAGAGCGATGCAGGTAGCTGGTCTCGAGGTAACGTTGATCAAAGACGTAACTCCCATCCCGCACAACGGATGCAGACCCCCCAAACGTAGAAGAGTATAGGAGGTATAGCGCGAATGGCTAGATATACAGGAGCGGTGTGTCGCCAGTGTAGACGAGAGGGTATGAAACTCTATCTCAAGGGCGATCGTTGCTATTCAAACAAGTGTGCCATGGAACGTAGAGCCTATGCCCCAGGTATGCACGGACAAGGTAGAGTAAAAGTAACCGAATACGGTACTCAGCTTAGAGCCAAGCAGGCTGTAAGAAGAATCTATGGCATTTTGGAAAAACAATTTAGACTGTACTATAAAGAAGCAGAGAGACAAAGAGGCGTAACCGGCTCCAACTTGTTGGTGCTTTTGGAAAGAAGACTGGACAATGTGGTATTCCGCATGGGCTTCGCTTCTTCTAGAGCGGAAGCGCGTCAGTTAATCAGACATGCTCACTTTGAGCTGAACGGCAAGAAAGTGGACATTTCGTCCATCCTGCTGAAAGCCGGAGATGAAATCCGGGTTCGTGAGAAGAGTGCGAAGTCTGAGAAGTTCAGCGCCCTGTCCGAGTTGGCAGCCAGCAAAACGGCTCCCGAGTGGATGGACGTTAACGCCCAAGATCTTTTCGGCAAAGTAACTGCTCTGCCGGCGAGAGAAGACATCGTGATTCCAGTCGACGAACAGCTGATTGTTGAATTGTATTCAAGATAAGTCGTTGTTTACTTATTTTGAGACCACTGGATCAAAAGGAGGGCATGTATGCTTGAAATAGAAAAACCGGATGTGAGTTATGTCGAAGGGAACGATGAGAAGACCTACGGGAAATTCATGGTGGAACCTCTGGAAAGAGGCTTCGGAATTACACTGGGGAACGCTCTTCGGAGACTTCTATTGTCTTCACTGCCGGGAATCGCTGTCAATTCTATTAAGATAGACGGAGTACTACATGAGTTTTCTACCATCCCAGGGGTTGTCGAGGACACTACAGACCTTATCTTGGCAATGAAGGCATTGCGCCTTGCAAGCAGTAGTTCTGAGCCGAAAACATTAAGAATCGAAGCAGAGGGTGAAGGTGAGGTCAAAGCAAGAGACATCATTGCGGATCCCGAGATAGAGATTCTTGACCCCGATATGCATATTGCCACTTTAGAGGCTGATGGCAGACTCTTTATGGAAATCAATGTGCGCAGAGGTAGAGGCTACGTCGCTGGTACTAAGAATAAAAGAGAAGAAGACCCTATCGGAACCATCTATGTGGATTCCATCTATTCCCCGGTCATCAAGGTTCACTATGAAGTGGGCGATGTACGTGTGGGAGAGAAAACGGACTTCGATCGTTTGACTTTGGAAGTATGGACGGACGGAAGCATCAGTCCCGAAGAAGCAGTGAGCGCCAGTGCTAAGATTTTGGATGATCACCTGCAGCTGTTCATGGGATTGTCACAGGAAAACTCTGCTGAAGTACCTTTGGTAGAGAAGGAAGAAGAACAGAAGGACAAGGTACTCGAACTTACGATCGAGGAACTGGACTTCTCTGTACGTTCCTACAATTGCCTGAAACGGGCTGGCATCAACACAGTAGAGGAACTGGTTACCAGAACCGAAGCTGACATGATGAAAGTCAGAAACCTTGGAAAGAAATCTCTTGACGAGGTAGGTAACAAACTGGCCGAATTAGGCCTTTCGCTTAAGAAATCAAACGACGAGTAGGAATTAAGTTCTAAAGAAGGAGGATAAGGCCATGGGATACCGTAAACTGGGAATGGATTCCAGTCACCGTAGGGCTTGTTTGAGAAATCTGGTTACCTCTTTGATTAAAGAAGAGCGTATCGAGACCACCGAGCCCAAGGCCAAAGAAGCGAGAAAAATCGCGGAGAAAATGATCACTCTTGGTAAAAGAGGCGATCTTCACGCGAGAAGACAAGCTTTGGCATATATCACTGAAGAGGGTGTTGTCGCTAAATTGTTCGACACAGTAGCCCCCAAATTCGCTGAAAGAAATGGCGGATACACCAGAATTATTAAGAAGGGCCACAGACGTGGTGATGCTACGTTGATGGTGATTCTTGAATTGGTAGAATAATTATGAAGACTCCCGAAAGGGAGTCTTTTTTTGCGCATATCACACAGGAGGAGACCGGGAATGCAAATAAAAACGGGCAGTTAGTTGGCTTTGGCATTGTCCGGGTATATTCTGAACTTAGAAAGAATATATATTGCATATGCGATGTAGGTCATGCGAGGAGGCAAGTTTTGAAACGTTTGATTGCACTGTCACTGGTACTGATGCTCTTCCTGGCTGCTTGCCAGGAAGTGTCAGAGGACACGAATCCAATACCTATAGCGGATGTAGAAGAACCTGTAATCTCAGTGGCCGAGGAGATCACTGACCAGGAAGAACTGGAGATCCTCTGGCGGGATTACCTCTTTTTCGCAATAGCGACCGTCATGAACACAGAACAGTATGATTCTGTGGCGGAGATAGATCCCAAATATATGATCCGATACTGCTGGAACCAGTACGTGGAAGAGAAGGGAGCGCAGGAGCTGGAACAGCAGTTGGCAGTTGCTAGTCCATACAGTGCCAGAAGGCTCTTTCCACTGGAGGCGGGATTGGAATACGTGGAGCGTTATTTTGATACCCGTGACATAGAACTGGACAAGCTGAGTGATTCTCTCTATAACCCGGATGGGAGATACTTCACCCTTAAAGTACGCGAGAGAGAGATACCCTCATACAGGGATGACAATGCCTGGGGTATGAAGCTGGGCAAGGTGCTGCGCTACGAGGACGGCCGTATTGAGGTCGAGATAAATCAGATGGCCTCCGACAGAAGAGACATGGTGGAGCGCGTCTTTACCGCTAAATTGGCCGCTCGGGAGGATGGCAGCTTATATTTTGTGAGCGGAGGCTGGCGGTTCCTGGACAACGATTCCATTTCTATGGAGGGGGCGTACCGGGAACTTGGAATCCTGGATAAGCGTTTTGAAAGAGTCATCGGTGAGACGGATACTGCTCTGTATCTGAGCAACAAGGAGACAGAGACTCCTATTCTGGTACTGGCTAAGGAGAGCTTCGAAGTGATAAACGAGTTATCCCATGCCCAAACGGAGTACCTGCGCCTGCCTGCTCTAGATGGGGATACAATCACCCTCTATCTCGAGGATAGCATTGAAATATATGACCTATTTTTGCAACCTATGGGAAAGATAGCATTGCCGGAATGTCTAATCCCCCAGACCGAGGAGGAGAGGATATTCGGACTGGATCTGTCGCAGGATGGCGAGCGATTGGTTTTTGCTGACCGTGAAGGGCTAAAGATCTACGATCTGACAGAAGGTCAGGAACACCTGCTGACTCCCACGATGCTAGGAAGAGGCCAGCCCCCGGATGGCAAGAAAAACAGATATTACTTCCATCCTAGGTTCGTGGGTAATGGGACCAAGCTGATTGCCACCTTGGCTGGCTATGACTACAACACCGGCTTCTTCTGCTATGACATGGAAAGTGGAGCGTCTCAGGTGGTTGAAGAGTACTTTGATGGGATGTCTACGGAACATCTGTTTCAGGATACGGGAATGCTGACCTGGATTGAGTCACTAGCAAGAGAAGAGGAAGAGGTCCAGGACAATCCGTACTTTGAATTGTACTACTACGATTTCTACAGTAGTGAAACCAACCTCATTGCTACGGCATTGAAAGAAGAGGCGCTTAATTACGTCAGAGTTGCTTCTACATTGTACAATGGTAAGCACCATGTGGCCTTTTTGACCTACACGGACAACCAAGATATCATTCATGTTAACCGGTTGGATCTGAGCATTTGGGATGTGGAGCTGGACCTATTAAGACTACAAGGAGGCCGTTTAAATATTTTAGGTGTGCTCGAAGATGGAAGTATACTGTTCAGCTACTATCGCAATCCAGCGGAGAATGGATTGGGCCTCATACCGTAGGGGAACAGTTGTCAGGCGTAGCGTTACAATTATCCGAAGTTAACAAGTCATACAAAATAAGGATTAGGTGATAGTAAGATAGGGTTTGGGGGAGTGTTGTGCTACTACGTATCTGTAGTTACACAACACTCTTTTTGTTATTGCAGGGATTGGAAAACCACAAGATTCTCGCCAGTATAGAGCAACATAGCATTGACCCAGGAACGTAATGGGTATACGCTAAATCTATAACGAGTATATAATTTGCATGATTATTCAGAATGACGAATTAGGGGAGGTTTCCATGAAAACCAGAAAGCTACTGGCTATGATGCTGGCGTTGCTGGTAATCCTTATTAGCGGCTGCGGTAAAGAAGCTGAAGTAATCATACAAGAAGAACCAAAGCCTTTGACAGATATGGAAATAACAGATCCCATTGAGCTGGCGGAAATCTGGGATGGATATCTTTATTTCGCCATCACCACAATTATGAACACCGAGACCTACAATTCTCCGGCGGATATCGATCCCAACGATATTATCCAGTACTGCTGGGACCAGTACCTGGCGGATAATGGCAAGGAGGCTCTGATAGCCACTCTGGAGCCTGTTAGCGAGGAAAGCAACTCTTTGTATTTCCCTATGGAAACGGCCATGGACTATGTAGAGAAATATTTCAATACTAGGGAACTGGACCTCTCGCTGATGCAAGAGGAATATTACGATGTGAATAAAGGGGCATTCACCTTCCCGGCCTACGGGAGGAGAATCCTGTCCTACCGGGATGAGAACGCATGGGGTATAGAACTGGAGCAGGCTATTCGCCATACGGATGGGAGTATAACCGCCACCCTGGCGCAGAATGCCAACGGACGTAATGAGCTGGTGGAACGTGAATTCATTTGCACCCTGATTCCCCGTGATGACGGAAGCTACTACATCAGTAGAGGTACCTGGCAGTATCTGGACATTGATACAGTTGCCATACAAGGTGATCACCTTGACCTGGGACCTCTTGAGACGGGATATAAGCGGATAATAGGGGAAACGGCAGACTGGGTCATCATGAGTACGAACGATGAAGAGAGGCCTCTTCTAGCTTTGGACAAGGGTACTCTGGAAGTGGTAAGGGCGCTTTCAGCTGATGGTGCTGAATACACAAGACCTGGAACGGTTAAGGATGAGGATATCATCCTATACCTGGAAGGACGCATTGAAATATATAACAGTGAACTGCGATTTGAAGAGGAAATCGGACTGCCTTCATCGCTACTTAGAACAGAGGGGGAGGATGAGGTCTTTGGCCGAGACCTGTCACCGGATCGAAAGAACGTCATCTACTCTGACAAGGAGGGTTTGAAGCTCTATAATCTGGAAAGTGGAAGTTCGTCGCTGCTGATGGGAACGCTGCCGGGAAGGGGTCAACCACCGGATGGTATCAGAAACCGTTATTTCTACCATCCGCGCTTCGTGGCGGGAGGATACAAGGTAGTCGCCACGCTGGCTGGTTATGACTATAATACGGGATTTATCAGTTACGAGCTGGAGACAGGTACCTTCCAGCTTGTGGAAGAGTATTTTGAAGGTATCTCAACCAAAAACCAGTTTTATGATAGCGGTATGCTGGCCTGGATTGAGGCACATAGAGAGGGAGAAGCCGGCGAGGCGGAAATACCTACTGACTATGGTCTTTTTGATGTGTATTACTACGATTTCGCCAGCGGTCAGACCAATATAATAGAGGCGGAATTGGCTGAAACTTCTGTCGACTATATCCGGTGGCCGGACAGTGTCTACAACGGCAAGAACCAAGTGGCCTTCCTGACCTTCACGGACAACATGAAGGTGATTCATATAAACAGACTGAACCTGGACACCTGGAAGCTTGAAGAGGACATTGTGAATGTAGAAGGGGCCAATGTCTATATCTTGGGTGTTCTGGAAGATGGAAGCATTCTCTTCAGCTATTACCGTAATTCTGCGGAGAATGGATTGTGTCTGATTAGGTGATATTAAAATTGGTGCACCTAATGAGCACGAGATTAAATCATGGTTGGATAGTTCTGCATGCAAACCACGTTGGGTGTATAATAAGAATGTATTAGGAATTAGCTCTAATTTAGTAAATTAGGCTGATAACCTCTTTCTTGACAAACCTAGAAGGATATCATTTTCTTCTGTGTCTGATTATACACCCCTGTAACCACTCTTAATTAACGCAAATGGCGGATTTACACTCCAAAGGGAACTACTCAGAGGTATTCATCTTAAAAACTTTCAAAGAGAAATAGACATTTCGTTAAAATATTGATATTATTTTTATAGATGTTAGACATATAGATATTTAACGAGTCGGTATATAAGTTATGCTTTCCAAATGTTAATTAGTAGCAGGAGCAGCATGCGACTCAATCTAATTATGATTTGAAAAGTATAATAAAATATAAAAGCATGACCAAAAAAAGAATGAGGGGGCACCACTATGGAAAAAAGTAAAAAATTGCTCAGCGAACTGAAAGGTTTAGACTTCAAGAACATGTACAATGATGATTTCTTATTGACATGGGAAAAAACAGATGATGAGATCTCTGCAGTGCACAAGGTTGCAGACATTTTAAGAGACTTAAGAGAAAACAATGTTTCTACAAAATTATTCGACAGTGGCCTGGCTATCTCATTATTCCGTGACCAGTCAACTAGAACACGTTTTTCCTTTGCAAGTGCTTGTAATCTGCTAGGACTGGAAGTACAGGACTTAGATGAAGGAAAATCTCAGATTGCCCATGGTGAAACAGTCAGAGAAACTGCCAACATGATTTCGTTTATGGCAGATGTCATTGGTATCCGTGACGATATGTACATCGGCAAAGGCAACACCTATATGAAAGAAGTATCCAAGTCGGTCGTAGAAGGCCACAAAGATGGTGTTCTGGAACAAAGACCTACCTTGGTCAACCTCCAATGCGATATCGATCACCCCACTCAATCCATGTCTGATATGTTGCATATCATTAATGAATTTGGCGGAGTAGAAAACCTGAAGGGCAAAAAAATCGCTATGACTTGGGCATATTCTCCAAGCTATGGTAAGCCTCTTTCAGTACCACAAGGTATCGTTGGCCTGATGACCCGCTTTGGTATGGATGTAGTTCTGGCTCATCCAGAAGGTTATGAAATCATGTCAGATGTAGAAGATGTGGCAGAGAAAAATGCAGCTTCAACTGGCGGCAGTTTTGTAAAGACAAATTCCATGGCTGAAGCCTTCAAGGATGCAGACATTGTTTATCCAAAGAGCTGGGCGCCATTCAAAGCAATGGAAGAACGTACTGAATTATATGGCAATGGCGATTTTGACGGTATCAAGGCATTGGAACAAGAATTGCTTGCACAAAATGCTAACCATAAGGATTGGGAGTGCACTGAAGAACTTATGGCCAGCACGAAAGACGGTAAAGCCTTGTATATGCACTGTCTACCAGCTGACATTACAGGTGTAAGCTGTGAAGAGGGTGAAGTTGAAGCTTCAGTCTTTGACCGTTACAGAGTACCACTGTATAAAGAAGCCAGTTACAAACCATATATCATAGCAGCTATGATGTTTCTCTCTAAAACGAAAGATCCTGTTGCCATGATTGAAAAACTGATGGCCAAAGGCACTGAAAGATTTCAGGGATAGGATACTATAAGATCGAGCGATGGTGAAGGAGGAAATCCGGAACCTTAGCCGAAAAAAATTGAAGTTGAACAGGTACCCTTGTGATCAAGGGTACGTAGTATCGAGAAAGCCACATTTCATGATTTGAAATGTGGCTTTCTTTTTGCATGATAGCAACATCGACGGATTAATGGATATCATGGTTTAGCACCATGGAGCAGGGTCTTCCCCTTACTGCTGAAATTTTGAATTCCCGACTGAAGAAGATTGCTGCTCATGGCCCTATGGGGCCTAGTTGCGTTGGAATCATAGATTTAAATGAAATTATGGAGGCATAGCTAAATGGCTCGTATTTCTAGAGTTGACTTACATAGAGAAAAGACAATAACCAGGTGGCCTTCCTGACATTTACGGATAACATGAAGGTGATCCATATAAACAGGCAGAACCTGGACACCTGGAAGCTTGAGGAGGACATTGTGAACGTGGAAGGGGCCAATGTCTGTATCCTGGGTGTTTTGGAGGATGGACGGATTCTGTTCAGCTATTATCGCAATACGGTGGAGAACGGATTGGGTCTCGTACAGTGAGTAGTACACCTCGATAAGTGTAGCGGTACAATCGGCAAGGGCTCTGCCAGGACCGGCGTTAGGGCCTGGTCTGTAGTAATTGTATAGCAAGTGCTATCCTTTGAGATAGCACGTTTCAGATTGTAGGGGTACAATTATGGTTGATGTTACATAGTAGGGGTACAATCCCGTTATTTCTTGCACGACATGATTCTTAGGAGTATTATTGTATAGTTAGAAATTTGTGAAAAGCCTGATGGCTTGAGGTTAACAATGATAAAAATCGACAACGTAATACATACCTATAAAAAGCATTCGGACGAAGAGGTCCAGGCACTGTGCGGGATATCTTTGGATATCCAGGAAGGTGAGTTCCTGGTGATCATCGGTCACAACGGATCGGGCAAGTCCACCTTGGCCAAGCATCTGAACACTTTGCTGATTCCCAGCGAGGGGCAGGTGCTGATTGACGGGTTGGACAGCACGGATCCGGATATGGTCTGGAACATCCGCTCCAGGGTGGGCATGGTATTCCAGAATCCTGATAACCAGCTGATAGCCACTACGGTAGAGGATGACGTGGCTTTTGGCTGCGAGAACCTGGGCATCGAGTCCGGGGAAATCCGCGCGCGCGTGGACGACGCTCTGGCTACGGTGGGCATGGCCGGATTCGGCAACAAGGAGCCGCATTACCTTTCCGGTGGACAGAAGCAGCGGGTGGCCATCGCCGGCGTAATCGCGATGCGACCCAAGTACCTAGTACTGGATGAACCGACCGCTATGCTGGACCCCCGGGGCCGACAGGAGGTCATGGAGACCATCCACAGGCTGAACAAGGAAGAGGGCCTGACCATCGTACATATCACCCATTATATGGAAGAGGCCAGCCAGGCCGACCGTGTAGTAGTGATGGAGGACGGCAAGATCGTGGCCCAGGGATGCCCGAGAGAGATCTTCTCCCAGGTGAAGCTCCTGAAGTCACTGCGCATGGATGTGCCCCCTATGACCGAATTGGCTTCAATCCTTAACGAAGCCGGTCTGGAGGTCGATAAGACCTTACTGACAGTGGAAGAGATGGTGGACGCGCTATGTTGATCGAATTGAAAGACATATGCTATACATACAAACCGGGTACACCCTATGAAACCAGCGCCATCCAGGACATCAGCTTCAACGTAGAGGAAGGGGAGTTCATCGGCATCATCGGACATACCGGTTGCGGTAAGTCGACCTTGGTGCAGCATTTGAACGGACTCCTGATTCCCAGCAAAGGGGAGATGCAGCTGGACGGCATACGATATTTTACGCAGCAGAAACCCAATAAGGACCTTAGGAAGAAGGTTGGCATGGTCTTCCAGTATCCGGAGGACCAGCTGTTTGAGGAGACTATCTTCGATGACGTGGCCTTTGCACCTAAGAATTTCAATCTGGGTGACGGGCTGGTGGAAGAACAGGTCAGGAATGCCTTGGAGGATGTGGGTCTTTCCTATGAGAAATACAAGGATCGCTCTCCCTTCTCTATATCCGGCGGACAGATGCGTAAAGTGGCCATCGCGGGTGTGCTTGCAGCCCAGCCTAAGATCCTGGTGCTGGACGAACCGACGGCAGGACTGGATCCCAAGGGCAGAGAAGAGATTCTCTCCCGTATCGACCTATTGCGTGAGAAACGGAACATCACCATCATCCTGGTTTCGCACAGCATGGATGACATAGCGGCGCACGCCGACCGGGTGCTGGTCATGAATCAGGGTAAGATCGTGATTGACGATGTGCCCAGGAAAGTATTCAAGGAATACAAACAGCTCTATGACATGGGTCTGGACATCCCTTCGGTGACCAAGCTGATGCTCAAGCTGAAAAATAAGGGCTTCGATGTGGATACGGAAATATTCACCATAGAGGAAGCCGCGCAGGAGATTCTCAAGATCAAAGGGGGTGCGTCTCATGTTTAGGGATATCACCATTGGACAATACCTCCCGGGAGAAAGCTTCATACACCGTCTAGACCCCAGAACCAAGATCTTGTCGGTGCTCTTCTTCATGGTGGGCATCTTCGGTCTGAAGCATCTGTACTCATACCTTTTTGTATTGGCACTGACGTTGACGGTCATCCTGGTTGCCAGGATACCGCTGGGTTATCTCTTAAAGGGACTGAAACCCATCTTCATCATACTGATCTTTACGGTGGGGTTGCATCTGTTTCTGACGCCTGGCCAGATCCTGGTTGAGATCGGACCGCTCTCGATTACACTGGAGGGCATCATGAAGGCATCCTTCATGGCGCTAAGGCTGATCTTCCTGGTATTGTTTGCCAGTCTTCTGACGCTGACTACAGCGCCCATGAGCCTGACCGACGGACTGGAAAAGTTGTTGGCACCCTTCGCCAAAGTGGGGCTGCCGGCCCATGAGCTGGCCATGATGATGAGTATAGCGCTACGCTTCATTCCCACTTTGATCGATGAGACGGACAAGATCATGAAGGCCCAGAAGGCCAGGGGGGCGGATTTCGAATCCGGAAACATCTGGCAAAGGGCCAAGAGCATGATCCCCATACTGGTGCCGTTGTTCGTAAGCGCCTTTAGAAGGGCGGATGAACTGGCTATGGCTATGGAAGCGAGATGCTACCGAGGTAGTGAAGGACGCACTAGGATGAAGCAATTGGTCTACAGGAAAACAGACCTGATCGTCACGCTGGGCATGGGCTCGGCGATGGTTGCGGCCTTTTTCTTTCTATAATAGAGGTGTACATGAGAAAGATCCTTTTACGTCTGTCTTATGACGGCAGTGGCTACTGCGGTTGGCAGGTCCAGTCGGGTGGAAGCCCCAAACCGACATTGCAGCAGGTTCTGGAGGATGCGCTTAAGGTGCTCTGCAGAGAAGATATCCGGGTCATCGCCTCAGGGCGTACCGACAGCGGCGTACACGCGCTGGACCAGCCTGTGATGTTTCGTACGGCATCAGGCGTGCCGACCGACCGCTTCCAGCGGGCCCTGAACGGCTTGCTTCCCAATGATATCTGGGTACTGGACGCGCGCCAGGTGGATGATGATTTCCATACCATCGCCAATGCTAAGAAAAAGACTTATCGCTATATGATCCATAACGCACCCAATCATGACGTATTCCTGAATGGGCGTTGTCTGGAATATTCCAGGAAACTGGATCTTACGGCCATGAAACAGGCGGCCAGCTTGATGGTTGGCACCCATGATTTCCGCGCATTCTGCTCTTCGGGCAGCTCGGCCAAGACCTTCACCCGAACCATCTACCATCTTGGAATCGAGAAGGTGGGAGATCGGGTGTACATAGACGTACAGGGAAACGGTTTCCTTTACAACATGGTTCGCATCATCGTTGGAACCCTGCTGGCTGTCTCTGAGGGACGGATTATGGAAGAGCAGATTAGCCAGGCGCTGAGCTCTGGGGAGCGCTCCTTGCTGGGCGAGACCGCCCCCCCCCAGGGATTGTATCTGCTGCAAGTGGATTACGCTGAATAATCAACTGGTGACGGTTGACAAGTAAGTGGTTAACCAATATAATTAAGTTCGCTGTTTGTAGCGGTTGTATAAACAAGAGCCCCGTTTGTACGATTTCTATAGAAGTAAAAAAAGAAATATTAATTGGAGGATAAGTCATGAGTACCTTTATGGCAAAGGCACAAGATGTGCAAAGAAAATGGTATATCGTGGATGCTGAAGGCAAAACTTTAGGCCGCTTGGCTACTGAAATTGCAAGCATACTAAAAGGCAAACACAAACCTATATATACTCCTCACGTAGATACGGGGGATTTCGTAGTCGTAATCAATGCTGAGAAGATTGTGGTTACAGGCAACAAAGCAAGCCAGAAACTTTACAGAAGACACTCAGGTTACCAAGGTGGTCTGACGGAGATTCCATACGAAGTGATGATGAAAAAGCATCCTGAGCGTATCATCTCCATCGCGGTTCGCGGTATGATTCCGCACAACAAGCTAGGTAGCCAGATGATCAAGAAATTGAAAGTCTATGCTGGCACTGAGCATCCGCATACAGCACAGCAACCTGAAGTATTGGAAATAGGCTAGGGAGGGGGAGTTAAAATGGCAAACGTAGTTTACAGAGGCACAGGACGTCGTAAAGACGCCGTAGCTAGAGTAAGATTGGTTCCAGGCGAAGGAAGCGTTATTATTAACGACCGTCCCATGGCTGAGTACCTAGGCAAAAAGACACTGGAAATGATCGTCAAGCAGCCTCTCGAATTGACAGAGAATGCATCACGCTTCGATGTAATCGCTAAAGTACACGGTGGCGGTGTAAGAGGACAAGCAGGCGCAGTCAGATTGGGCATCTCCAGAGCTCTTCTGCTAGCAGACGACAAGTTGAGAAAACCACTGAAAAAAGCTGGTTTCTTGACCAGAGACTCAAGAATGAAAGAAAGAAGAAAGTACGGTTTGAAAAAAGCCAGAAAAGCTTCACAGTTCTCAAAACGTTAAAAATGAACCCGGGAAAATTTCCCGGGTCTTTTTTTTTACCTATTCAAAACGTGAACAGGGTCGCGGTGCGCAGGAATGAGTCAGACATGCAAGAAGTCAGACTGTGAAATGATGGATATATTGGTCTGATAGTGAATTAATGCACTATGTGAGACCTTTCATCCCTCTGTCTGCATGACTACAGGCTTGCGGTTAGGGGCTGCAAATGAGTCAGACCGGCGCAGGCTTTGTGGCGATTGTTAAAAACTACACAACGAAACCCCTATTCTTTGGAAGCTTTGCTATTGAATTAAATGGTCAATATGATATCATTTTTCATATGGGCATTAAGTGTGCCTACAATTTGTATAGGAAAAGAGGTGATTCCGATTGGCTCTTGAAATGATGAAATCCATCCATCAAGCGGAAGCTGAAGCAGAAGAGATAATCAAGCAAGCTGGTGAAGAAGCCAGAGAATTGATGCGTAAAGCGGATGAAGAAATCGCTACGATGACGCTGGATTTCACAGAACAGGGACAACTCGACGCCAGACAGAAAGATTCGCTAGCCGAAAAGGAAGCAGAAACGGCAATCGAATCATCTAAGGCGGAAAACGAGAACGTATGCAAGGACATTAGAAAGACGGGAGAACAAAATCTGGATCAGGCTACCAACCTGGTCGTGGAAAGGATTGTGAATTCGCTTGGCCATCATTGATATGAGCAAAGTCGATCTACTCGGCTTGGCAAAAGACAAAGAGAGAATTCTACAGGCTTTTCAAGACACCGGATATCTGGAGATCGTCGATATGGAGCTTCCGGAAGGTATGGAGGACGAGGAATGGTTTTCTTCGCTGAGCTTCCAAGCCGGAAATGAAACCATCGAACGATTGGAAAGAGAAATCTCGGAAGTTGAGTTTGCTTTGCGCTTTCTGGATGAGCGGGTTCAAGCGGACCAGGAGAAAAAACTGCTGGTAAGCGCTGAGGACCTGGATGCGGTCTGGGCTGACAAGGAAGAGATCCTGTCCATCGCCCAAACGTGCCGTGACTTTGATGCCGAAGAGAATGAAATCGACAGTAGGCGTCACAGACTGCGTAATGAGGTCAACAAGTATATGCCTTGGCTGGGCCTCAACCTATCATTGGAAGACCTTGAAGATACGGCTAACGTAATCGTACGAGCGGGCAGTGTGCCCAAGAATATGGCGGCAGAGTTCATCGCTGCTGTGGAACCGTACGAGATGGCTATACTCAAGGAACTTGGGGAAGAAAAGGAAGATGCCTATTTCTTCGTCGCGTTTCACAAGAGCCTGCGGCAAGAAGCCCGCGAGGCCGCTAAGAAATTCGATTTTACCCAGGCCAATTTCGGTGACGACAAGGGAACTCCGGAGGAAATCATCGCCGGACTTGAAAAGAAAATTGAAGGACTCTTTACACAAAAGAATCTACTACAGCATAGAGCGGAAGAACTGGCTGGCAAACGTGCAGGCCTGATGATGCTGCTCGATGTGATGCATATGCGTCTGCAACGGGAAAAGGCTGCCAACCAATCGGTAGCAAGCGCTAAGACATTCGCCCTCAAGGGCTGGGTCAAGAATAGCGACCGACAGACGTTGGAAGATATCATCAAAGGAACGACCGAGTTTTACAAGCTCACCTACAGTGCGCCGGAAGACGACGAACCGTTTCCCGTATATACGGAAAACAAGTTGCCAGTCACTCCGTTTGAGATGGTTACCAACCTCTATAGCGTACCGGCTTCGAACGGCATAGACCCCAACAATGTGGTGGCACCGTTCCATGCCATGTTCCTGGGCTTGATGATGGGAGACGTGGGATACGGCATATTGCTGGCGCTCGGCGGATTCTTCTTTAGGAAGAAAGCCACGGGTGGTGCCAAAAAGCTGGGTGGCGTCATCATGTACGGCGGTATCGCCAGTATCATCTGGGGTGTGCTGCTGGGCAGCTACTTCGGTGATGTGGGAACCCGGTTGGGTATCAAACCGTTGCTCCTGAATCCTATGGAAGATCCGGTAACCATGCTGGGACTCAGTCTGGGACTCGGTTTCATCCACATAATGGTGGGTATGGGCGTGAAAGCCTATATGCTCATCAAGGAGAAGAAGTACTTGGATGCGGTCTTTGATATCGGCTTTTGGTATCTGCTGCTGGTGGGATTACCCTTAATTGCACTGTTCCCTTGGGGCAAGTACCTGGCCCTAGTCGGCGCAGGTGGACTGCTGCTGACTGCGGGACGTGAGAAGAAGAACATCTTCGGCAAACTGATGGGCGGTCTGGGAAGCCTATATGGCATCACGGGTTATCTGAGTGACATCCTGTCATACTCGCGTCTGTTTGCTTTGCTGCTATCTTCTGCAGTAGTGGCCATGGTATTCAACCAGATTGCAGCCATGATGGGTACTAGCATCATTGGTTATGTGTTCGCGGCAATCATCTTTGTTATCGGACATACGTTCAACCTGTTCATCGGTGGACTGGGTGCCTTCGTGCACGGTAGCCGTCTGATCTACGTTGAATTCTTCAGTAAGTTTTATATGGGTGGAGGACACGCATTTGATCCTCTGCACAAGGTAACCAAATATATTTCATTAGAAAATGAGGAGGCAAAATAAAATGATTTTCACTGGACAAGTTTTAGCTGTTATTGGAATAGCTCTGGCCGTTATCCTACCGGGTATCGGTTCTGCGATGGGTGTTAGAAACGCAGGTGAGGCAGGTGCGGGTGTCGTAACCGAGGATCCCGACAAATTCGGTCAAGTACTGATTCTTGAACTGCTTCCGGGTACCCAGGGTATCTACGGCCTGCTGGTAGGCTTCATCATCATGACCAAGATCAATGTATTTGGCGGTATGATCGACCTCAGCCAAGCAGAAGGAATGCTCTACCTGGCCGGTTCTCTGCCTATTGCTTTTGTGGGACTGCTTTCAGCTATCCAACAAGGTAAGGTATCCACTGCTGGTGTTAGCATGATCGCAAAACGCCCGAAGGAAGTCGGTAAAGCCATGATTCTATCTGCCATGGTTGAGACTTACGCCGTATTGGCACTTCTTGCTTCCTTCCTAGTCGTATACTTCATCTAAGGGAAAATATAATGAGTAATAGCCTGAAAGCAATAAAAAGTGAAATCTTACGTGATGCTAGGGCTGAAGCGCAGAAGCAAATCCAACTGGCCAAAGAACGTGCCGAAGAAAAAGTAGCCGCCAAGAAACGTGAGCTGGAAAAAGAGCTTGCGTCGCGTCGAAAATATAATTCGGAAGAAGCTGGCAAGAAGAAGGGGCGTATGCTCACAGGCGCTTCTTTGGATGAGCGCAAAATGCGACTTGCGGCCAAACAAGAGACCATTGACGTGGCATTCTCCAATGTCGTTGAAGCTTTTGAAGAAATGGACAAAGCTAGATACAGCCAGTGGCTGTCTGACCTGATGCTCGCTTATGCGGAAACAGGAGAAGAGACAGTTCTGGTGTCCGAGGGAGACCGAGGCCTGGTGGACGAGTCATTTCTGAAAGAAGTCAACGCGAAACTTGAGGAACAGGGAAAAGCCGGTAAACTGACTCTAGCTGACAAGGCTGGTGAGTTCGCCAAGGGCTTTGTTCTGGAGGGAGAACTCTCTGAGATCAACTGCAATCTGGATGCTTTGGTAAAGACTGTGCGCAAGAAGTTGGAAGCGGAAGTCGCTGGCATCCTATTCAGTTAGATTTTTAGAAAGAGAGGTATGCCCATGGCTCAACCTAGCAACACCTATAGCGTGGCCAGAATACACGCGCTAGAGACCAATTTAATGGACAGAATGAAATTTGAGCGAATGGTAGAGGCTGCTTCTGCCGGGGACGCACTGAAAATATTGGGTGAAAGCGGTGACTATGGTGCCGTATTATCCGAATTGAAGGGTCCTTGGGAATATGAGAAAGTTCTGAAGGCTGAGATGAAATCTCTGAAGGAATTGCTTGAGAAGATTTCCCCCAACCTGGCGGTTAGCAACTTGTTTTTCATGCACCACGACGTCAACAATGTCAAAGTGATGCTTAAAGCCAAAACACTTAATCGAGAATTCCCGGAGTTTCTGTCTACATTCGGAACCGTGGATATGGACACCTTCAACGCAGCCTTCAAGGATGACGATTTCGCCGCATTGCCGGCGTATCTGCAGGAGGCCATCGACGAGGTGCGCATAGGGATGGATGAGAAAGTCGATCCCCAGAAGATGGACGTAATTCTCGACCGGGCGATGTATGCAGAGATACTGCGAGTCGCTAAGAAAGAGAAGGAACCGACCATTCTTGCGTATTACATCAGGGAAATCGATTGGATCAATATCATGTCCTTCTTCCGGACCCATAAGGCGGGATTCAGTTCGCAGTATTTCTCCGGAGTCTTCATCCCCGGTGGAAGCATTGGCGAACGGGCCTTCTGGAAGGGTATCGACGAGAACATGGATCTGCTGCTGGACACCCTAAGTGGTACGGAATACCGCGACCTGTTCGTGGAAGGTCTGGCCCTGTATCGGGACGGCAGCAATCTGAGCATCCTGGAAAAGAATGTGCAGAATACGATGTTGTCTGAAATCAAGCGTCTGTCCAAGAACAACTATGCGGGCATAGAACCGGTACTCGGTTATCTGCTCGCCAAGGAATACGAAGCCAAAGCCGTACGCGTCATCATGGTAGGCAAACTGAACGGATTGGCAAAAGAAGTTATCAAGGAAAGGTTGCGTGAGTGTTATGTATAAGATCGGAGTAGTAGGGGAGCGCGATGCCATTTTGGGTTTCAAGTCCTTAGGACTTGACGTTTTCGCAGCCTACGAAGAGGAAGAAATCTCCAGGACACTCAATACCTTGGCCAGAAATGACTACGCGGTGATTTTTATTACCGAGGAAACAGCTATGAAAGCCAAGGAGACCATCGACAAATATACAAGCAGGCCTTTTCCTGCCATTATCCTGATTCCGGGAGCCAAAGGCTCGACCGGCATCGGTATGATGGCAATCAAGGAAAGCGTTGAAAAGGCCATTGGTACAGATATTCTGTTTAAGGAAGATTAAATCTGTCAGAAAGAGAGGAACGCCCCTTGCAAGGTAGGATAGAAAAAGTATCAGGACCGTTGGTTGTAGCCAGCGGGATGGCCGATGCAAAGATGTACGACGTAGTTCGTGTAAGTGAAAAGCGATTGATTGGTGAAATCATCGAAATGCGTGGGGACAAAGCATCGATTCAGGTATATGAAGAAACTGCTGGGTTGGGACCCGGAGAAATGGTAGAATCAACAGGAGAACCGCTCAGTGTTGAGCTGGGACCGGGACTGATTGAAGCCATTTACGACGGCATCCAAAGACCCCTGACTGAAATTCGCGCAAAGGTGGGAGACCGCATCACTCGTGGTGTAGAAGTAAGCTCCCTGAACACAGAAAAAAAATGGGCTTTCAAGCCTGTTAAACAAAAAGGTGACGCGGTAGTGCCGGGCGACATCATCGGTACCGTCCAGGAGACACCTGTTGTTGAGCACCGCATCATGGTTCCTGTAGGCACCGAAGGTACCATTGAGGAAATCTTCGAAGGAGATTTCACGGTAATCGAAACGGTTTGTCGGGTGAAAACCGATGACGGAGAAATCAAGGACGTGATTATGCGTCAGAAGACTCCCGTGCGTATCGGTCGAAAGTACAAGACTAAACTTTCTCCCGAAGTGCCGATGGTAACCGGACAACGTGTTATCGATACCTTCTTCCCCATATCCAAAGGTGGAACTGCAGCGGTTCCAGGTCCCTTCGGATCAGGAAAGACGGTAGTACAGCACCAGCTGGCCAAATGGGCTGATGCGGACATCATCGTCTACGTAGGCTGTGGCGAGCGGGGCAACGAGATGACAGACGTTCTGATGGAATTCCCGGAACTTAAGGATCCCAAGACAGGCGAAGCCTTGATGAAACGTACTGTGCTCATCGCCAACACGTCTGACATGCCGGTAGCAGCCCGTGAGGCTTCCATCTATACCGGAATCACCATCGCGGAGTATTTCCGCGACATGGGCTATTCTGTAGCCATCATGGCTGACTCCACTTCACGTTGGGCGGAAGCGTTGCGTGAGATGTCAGGTCGTTTGGAAGAGATGCCTGGTGAGGAAGGCTACCCTGCCTATCTGTCCTCCCGTCTGGCTGAGTTCTATGAGCGTGCAGGACGTGTGCTATGTTTGGGATCGGATGAACGTGAAGCGGCCATTACGGCCATTGGCGCTGTATCTCCTCCAGGTGGTGACATCTCCGAGCCAGTATCCCAGGGTACTCTCAGAATCGTCAAGGTGTTCTGGGGCTTGGATGCAGCATTGGCTTACAGAAGACACTTCCCAGCCATCAACTGGCTGAACAGTTACTCGCTGTATACCGACCGTTTGTCCAAGGCGATGGGAGATGCAACAGAAGAAAACTGGAATGATCTGAGGCGTGAAGCTATGGGTCTGTTGCAGAAGGAAGCGGAACTTGAAGAGATTGTACGTCTGGTTGGTGTGGATGCACTTTCCTTGGAGGACCGTCTGGTCATGGAAACCGCCCGCTCCATCCGTGAGGATTACTTGCACCAAAATGCATTCCATGAGGTGGATACCTTCACCAGTTTGGAAAAACAATATAAAATGATGAATCTGATCCTGACCTTCCACAACGAAGCGCAAGCTGCCTTCAGAGAAGGTGCTGAATTCGAGGACCTGCTCAAGGTACCGGTACGCGAGAAAATCGGTCGTGCCAAGTACGTGAGTGAGGAGCGGATGGCTGAGCTTGATGAACTGATACAGGAAATCAAGGATCAGGTATCAGAACAAATTCCGAAGGGGGATCTGCCGTATGCTTAAAGAGTATAAATCAATTAAAGAAGTCGTAGGCCCCTTGATGCTGGTAGAAGGTGTAGAAGGCGTCAAATACTACGAGCTGGTGGAGATCGAGCAGAAAAACGGCGAGATCCGTCAGGGTAGAGTATTGGAAGTAAACGAAGACAGAGCCATGGTTCAGCTGTTCGAGGGATCCCAGGGACTGCAGATTTCCAGTTCCAAATGCCGTTTCCTGGGACATGGTATCGAGCTGGCTGTGTCTGAAGATATGCTAGGTCGGGTCTTTTCCGGTCTGGGTACGCCCATTGATGGCGGACCGGATATCATCGCGGAAGCCAGACGAGACATCAATGGTGAGCCGCTGAATCCAGCGTCCCGCGACTACCCTTCTGAGTTTATTCAGACTGGTATTTCAGCCATTGATGGACTGAACACCTTGGTACGTGGACAGAAACTTCCGATATTCTCCGGAAGTGGACTGCCCCACTCACAACTGGCAGCGCAGATTGCCCGTCAGGCGAAGGTCCTTGGTTCCGATAGTAAATTTGCAGTAGTATTTGGTGCTATCGGTATCACCTACGAGGAGGCGGAATTCTTCATCTCCGACTTCCGTAAAACCGGCGCCATCGAACGTACCGTTCTTTTCATGAACCTGGCCAACGACCCGGCCATTGAGCGTATTGCGACACCGCGTATGGCTCTGACCGCGGCCGAGTATCTGGCCTACGAAAAGGGCATGCACGTACTAGTTATCCTGACGGACATCACCAACTACGCAGAGGCTCTGCGTGAAGTGTCTGCCGCCAGAAAAGAAGTACCAGGCCGTCGTGGTTATCCGGGATACCTGTATACTGACTTGGCGAGCATGTACGAACGTGCCGGCAGAATCAAGGGCAACTCGGGTTCTATCACCCAGATTCCCATTCTGACCATGCCAGAGGACGATAAGACCCACCCCATCCCTGACTTGACGGGATACATCACAGAGGGTCAGATTATTCTTTCCAGAGACTTGCACCGTTCGGGCATTGAACCGCCCATCAACGTACTGCCGTCTTTGTCCCGTCTGAAAGACAAGGGTATTGGTAAAGACAAGACCAGAGAAGACCATGCGGATACCATGAACCAGCTGTTTGCTGCTTATGCCCGTGGTAAAGAAGCCAAAGAATTGGCGGTAATCTTGGGTGAAGGCGCATTGTCGGATACCGACAAGAAGTTCGCCAAATTCGCTGATGAGTTCGAAACTCGCTACGTGTCTCAAGGGTATGAGACCAACCGCAGCATCGAGGACACCCTGGCCCTGGGCTGGGAACTGTTGGACATTCTGCCTAAGAGCGAGCTGAAAAGGATCCGCGAGGAATACATCGAGAAATATCTGCCTTCATTGGTCGGTAAAGGAGATGAGTAACCTATGGCTCAAAGGTTGAATGTAAGTCCAACTAGAATGGAGCTGACGCGCTTGAAAGCCAGAGTAAAGGTGGCCCGCAGGGGACACAAACTCTTGAAGGACAAGCGGGACGAAATGGTACGTCAGTTTCTGGAGCTGGTTAGGGAGAACAGAGCTCTTAGAGAGCAGGTGGAAGTAAAGATCACGGCGGCACTTCAAAGCTTCGTGCTTACTCGGGCGGTAACCCCGGAGCAGAAGCTGGAGGAAGCCATTATGATTCCCACCAGAAGCGTAGAGCTTGAAGTAGGTAAGAAAAACGTCATGAGTGTCTATTGCCCGGTTATTCAATACCGAGAAGTGTACGATGCAGACGTTTCACCGTATCCCTACAGCTTTTCCAGCACCTCCGAACAGTTGGACAGCGCGATTCAGAATCTGTCAGGCATTTTGCCGGCCATGCTGGATCTGGCGGAAAAAGAGAAATCCTGCCAATTGCTGGCCGATGAGATCGAGAAGACCAGACGGCGTGTAAACGCCCTGGAATATGTCATGATACCCCAGATGGATGATACCATCCGCTACATTAAAATGAAGCTGGATGAGGACGAGCGTGGCTCGAGAATCCGCCTGATGAAGGTAAAAGACATGATAGCTGAGCGGGATCGCCAAGAAGTTTTGGCACGGTACGCTAAAGAAGCTTAAACGAATAGGAGAGGAACCCTGAGTTTCAGGGTTCCTCTTTATTATGGAAAAAAGTTTCATGAAGTCTTTTCAGAAACAGGAAACTTTGATACAATGAGTATGGAAATAATTTCCATACCATATGGAGGGAAGAAAAATGGATTATAAGAATGACCTGGGACTGCAGCTCAGGATCAAGACCAGCTATGGGACGTTGTTGCCCGCTGAGAAAAAAATTGCGGACTACATCCTGGAAAACGAAACGATCCCCTCAATCGATATTGATACCTTAGCCAAGGAGACCAAGACCAGCAAGGCCAGCGTTAGTCGCTTCTGCCGGCGCTTGGGCTATGGGGGGTTCAAAGAGTTCAGTCTGCACCTGGCCCAGGAGAGCATGACGAAAAAAGAAGAATCTGAAGAAGAGGACTATATCCAGCAAACCATCGGAGCCAACGCCCAGGCTTGCTTTGATACCCGCTACCTGATAGAGGACGAGAAGATAGAGGGTGTTGCTCGGAGCATCAGTGGTGCGAAGCGGATTTTCCTGATGGGATCTTCGGCTATCGCTCCTGTAATCCTCGACTTCTACCAGAAGATGTTACGGTTGGGCATCGTATGCCATTACGATCAGGGAAGACGTATGCAGAAGATGCAGGCAGCTGTCTCAGGTCCTGGTGATCTGGTGATCGCCTTCGATCTGTCCGGGGAGGCCAGAGGTACTGTGGAAGCGGCCAAGACCGCCCAAGAGAGTGGGACTGAGGTCATCACCATCTGTTGCGGTATCGGTTCGTCCTTGGCGGAAGTGGGTCAGACCCACCTTTACGGTGTGGGGCAGAAAATGGACAACTATGTCACAGGTACGGGCGAAACACGTATCTCCCTTTTGAATATCGTGGATGTCATATTCTACAAGCTGCTGGAAGTAATGCCCAGACAGCAAGTAGAGGAAATGCTCAACAAGACCAAGGTAGTGATTATTGAGGATTGGAATTAGATAGATTGGTAATGGAGTAGTGATGGAATCGGAGGTAGTATGAAGATTATTGCAGTATCGGGGAGTCCCCGGAACAAGGCGACCCAGTATGTCGCACAAAAAGCGCTGGACAGCATCAAGGAGAAGTATCCAGAGATGGAGACCCAGCTGATCTCTCTCAAGGGCAAGAAAGTGGAGCCCTGCAATGCGTGCGACTACTGCAAGCGCAAGAAGGATTGGTGCATCATGAAGGATGAGGGAAATTCCCTGATTCAGGACATCGTGACGGCCGACGGCCTGCTGTTGCTAAGTCCAGTCTATGTGATGGAGCCCACACCCCAGCTGATGGCCCTGTTTTCACGCATGCGTCCCTTGCATCATGTCTACCAGGATGTTACCCGCCATATGCTGGGTGCCAGTATCGCAATCGGTGGAACCCGTAACGGCGGGCAGGAAATCGCGGTCAACACCATGAATAACTTGCTGTTGTCCCGGGGTATCAATGTGGTGGCCAATGAGGTGTTCGGTTACCATGGCGGTAAGGTCTGGTCCAAAGACCAGGGAGCGGAAGGTGCCGAAGCCGATGAGATCGGCATGAAGACGGCAATCCAGGTCGCGCTGAAATTGGCGGAGATGGTGGAACTGGTAGCCCGTAAGTAGGATAGTACGGAAAAAAATATCTAGAAAAGCAGAATAAAGAAAAAAAGTTTCAAAACCAGGCAGGACTTCTGGTTTAAAGGGCGAAGTGTATCGTCATGAGAAAAAAAGTTTCTCGTGAAAATTAAAGAGCGGAACCTAGTTCCGCGGAGGAGGGTTTAATGAAGCAGGGATTTTGGATGATATTTATGGTTATGGTGCTGGCGTTGGCCATCGGATTAACCGGTTGTAGTGCAGGTTCTGAAGAAGCAGCAGCGGAATCGGATGTAGAAGATGACGTGGCAGAAGAGGCAGAAGATGCATTCCCCA
>DAOUPV010000084.1 GCA_030625965.1 Clostridia bacterium | reverse complement strand
AATTTCGCGTTTCCTGATAAGACGGAAGCCACGGTGCAGGAGCTGCTGACGCATCCAATGATCGAGGAAGTGCGTCATATTGTCGGAGAACCGCTGGAACTTACGGATCACATTCTCCTGAGAGAAAAAATGAAAACCGCCTATCTGGACGGAAAGTCCGTACTGATGGTCGATGGAAGCCGCAGCGAAGGATATCGCACGCTTTCCCGGCAGGAGATGAAGGTTTTTTGATACAATATATGAAATTAGATGAACAGGACTGGCTAGTCAGGGAACAGGGGTTTTCGAAGACAGCCGAGGACTGTGAGGCGTATCTGGCGGATGACGAGGAAGAATGGGTCGTCGAGTCGGGCAGGAACTGCCTGAACTGTAGAAAGAGGCGCTGGGTTATCGGTGGGTTCCAGTGCATGAAGGAGGAGTCGTGAACTTGCATACGATGGAGAGAAAACAGTTGTTCCGGTTTCTGGAACAATCTTATACACCGTATCACGCGGCCCAGTTGCTGGCCGGAATGGTTGAAGACAAGGGGTTTACACCTTTTAACGGGGAACTGACGGGACCATGCTACAAGAGGTCCGGTGGTGTTCTCTGGGCCTTCAGACCAGGGACAAAAAAGCTTTGGGAAGGCGGCATGCGCATTTTAATGGCGCATCTGGACTCGCCCTGTTTCGGACTGAAGCAGCAGGCAGACCAGTTCGACGGATTGGCAAGGCTCTCGCTGGAACGATACGGCGGGATGAACCTGGATAGCTTCAAGGATATTCCACTGCGTCTGGCCGGCCGCGTGTTTACCGGTTCGGCGGCTGATCCGAAGGAGAAGCTGTTCGCCTCGAAACAGCAGGCGGTGATTCCTTCTTTGGCGGTGCATCTTAAGAAAGAGGATCAAAAGGATAGTCTGCAGGACAATCTGCAGGCCCTTTGGTCTCTGAAGGATATGCCTATCCAGGATAGGCTTCTTGAGGAACTGTCCTTGGACAAGGAGCAAATCCTGACCTGGGAGACCTATCTGGTTCCGGCAGAGGGTTGCACTCTTCTGGATGAGGAGAGCGGCCTGTTCATGGCGCCGAGGCTTGATGACCTTTCACAAGCCTATGTGGCCATTGAATCCCTGCTGGAAAGCCAAGCGGCGGAAGCGGGTCAGCTGATTCTTCTTGTGAACCATGAGGAAATCGGCAGCATGAGTCGCGAAGGGGCTTTTTCACCCATGCTGAGCGCACTGCTGGAACAACTGGTGCTGTCTCAAGGTGGCGATCGCAAGGCGTATTACCAGACCATAGAGGCGAGTGATATGGTATCGTTGGACCTGGCCCACGGGTACCACCCGAATTATGCGGTCAGTTACGACAAGAAGAACGCGCCACTTCTGGGGCAGGGGCCGGCTGTGAAGGTTTCGGCCCAGGGCAAGTATGCGAACGACACGTCGCAAAGAGCCCGCCTCATGGGACTTGCCAAAAAGTCAGGCCTTTCGGTGCAGACTTACCAGAACCATTCGGATATAAAAGGCGGGACCACCATCGGTCCTCTGTCAAGTGCCATGACAGGCATTCCCGCAGTGGATATAGGTGTTCCCATCCTGGGCATGCACGCATCACGTGAAGTGGCCTGTCTCAGGGATTTTGAGGTGTGCATCCGTTGGATGAAAGCATATTATCAGGCATAGTTTTGGAGGAGAATAGATTGAGCGAATTACAAAGCAGCTATGAAGAGAACATCGTACGTATAGAAATGGATGATAAAGAGATCATTCTTTTGGGCACAGCGCATGTCTCCAAGGAGAGTGCGGCCCAGGTTCTGGAAATTGTAGAAGCGGAGGATCCGGATACCATCGCGGTGGAACTGTGCCAGGGACGATACAACAGCCTGCAGCAGGAAAACCGCTGGAAAGATACCAACATCATCAAGGTGATCAAGGAAAAGAAGGCGGGGATGCTTCTGGCCAATCTGGTCTTGAGCTCCTATCAACGCCGCATCGCCGAGCAGTTCGGTATAGAGCCCGGGGAAGAGATGAAGGTAGCTGTGCGAGTGGCCAAGGAGAAGGGTAAGACCTTACTTCTTGCCGACCGAAACATACAGACCACCTTGTCCCGTGTTTGGAACATGATGAATATCACAGGCAAAGTGAAAGTGATGATGGCTTTAGTCATGAGCATCTTCTCGGATGAGGAGATCGCCGAGGAGGAACTGGAAGCGCTCCGGAAAGGGGATGCCTTATCCGCAGCCCTGAACGAGATGGCTGAGTCTTTCCCCCAACTGAAAAGGACGCTAATCGATGAGCGTGACCAATATATCGCCAACAAGCTAAAAAAAGCCGAAGGCAAGAAAATTCTGGCCATTTTGGGAGCCGGTCATCTTCCGGGCGTGCAACTGGAACTGTTCAAGGAACAGGATATGAAAACCATCTCCACCGTACCCCAGAAGAATAAGTCCTGGCGCAAAATTGGCTGGCTGATTCCCATTCTGATCGTGGGACTGCTGGCTACGACCTTCAGTCACGATGCTCCGGCTGGTTGGGATGGAGTTATCGCCTGGATTCTGTGGAACGGCTCGTTTTCGGCGCTAGGCGCACTGGTGGCCTTGGGCCATCCGCTCAGTATCCTGACAGCCTTCCTGGTGGCACCCATCAGCTCTCTGAATCCGCTTCTTGCGGCAGGATGGTTTGCCGGACTGGTGGAAGCTTTCGTCAGAAAGCCCAAGGTAGAGGATTTCGAGAAGCTGTCTACAGATCTAAGCAACCTGAAAGGTTTTTGGAAAAATCATGTGACCAGAGTCCTTCTGGTGGTGGTTTTCGCCAATATAGGCAGTACTATCGGCACACTTGTGGGAGGCGGAGAAGTGATTCGCGTCTTCATCAAGACGGTATTTGGAGGATAATATGGAGCTCAAGCGACTGCAGGCTATCCGTAGGGCCGCCATCTTCGCGATGGTCGGGAATGCGTTATTGGCTGCCATGAAACTGACCGTAGGTATAAGCACCCAGACGCTGAGTGTAATCGGTGACGGGGTGGATTCTACGGTGGATATTCTGACATCCAGTGTACCGCTTATGGCTTCAAGAATCATAAGCAGGGAACCGAATAAGGAATTTCCATTCGGCTATGGACGGGCGGAAGCCACGGCTACGTCGCTATTGGCATTCGTCATCTTTTATGCCGGGCTACAGCTGGGTGTAAGCAGTGTGGGGCGTCTCATGGACCCAGCTCCTTATGTCGCTGTGCCCCTGATCGCTATTCTAGTGACCATAGTATCTATCGCGGGAAAATGTTTACTGGCTTACAGCCAGATCCGGACCGGTCGCAAGACCAGGTCCAGTATGCTGGTAGCCAACGGCAAGAATATGATGGCTGACATCCTGATTTCCTTCAGCGTATTGGTGGGATTACTACTCAGCCGGTTGACAGGATATGCACGACTGGATGGCATAGTGACACTGCTGATCTCGCTGCTGATCATCCGTACGGCCTTCATTTTGTTCCTGGAGAGCAATAAGGAACTGATGGACGGACTGGATAACACAGATATCTATAAGCAGATCGCCGAACTGGCGGCATCCGTAGAAGGTGTGGAGAAACCGCACAGGATGCGAGTCAGGAAGGTAGGCGTACGCCTGATGGTCTACCTGGATATTGAGCTGCCAGCCAACATGGATGTGGCCAGCGCCCACCGCATCTCACAGGCTGTGGAGCACCAGATTTCGAACAATGTGGAGGGTATCTACGATGTGATTATCCACATCGAGCCTCGGGGAAACGAAGAACAAGAGACCTTTGGCGTTTGCCTAGAGGATAAAGAGGAAGAGTAAGGAATTATGGCAGTACTACGAGTAGATCAATTAGGAAAAGTATTCAACGGGGAATATCTTTGGAAAGATATTTCCTTTTCCATTGAAGCGGGAGAAAAGGTTGGGTTATTGGGACCCAATGGTTGTGGAAAATCGACGCTCATAAAAGCCCTTCTGGGGGACATCGAATACGATGACGGAGCCATCTTTTTCGCTAAGGACAATGTGATTGCTACCGTGTCCCAGAAATTGGAAAACGATCAGGAAAACCACAACTTGCTGACCTACCTGCTAGAGATGTTTTCGGATATTCTGGAGGCCGAGAAGGCCATGGAAAGGCAGCAAAAGAGGATGGAAGAGGTCACGGACGATCCGGACGCGCTGCAGGAAGCGATTGAGCGCTACACTAGGGCGACCGAGCGCTATGAGAGGCTGGGCGGCTACCAGATGGAAGCACGGATCAAAGAGGTCGTGATCGGTCTGGGATTCGGAGAAGAAGAACTGAAAAGGCCCATGAGCCAATTCAGCGGTGGCCAAAAGACCAGGATATCTCTGGCCAGATCGCTCCTTAGGGAGCCGGACATTTTGATCCTAGACGAGCCCAACAACTATCTGGACCTATCCGCATTGGCTTGGCTGGAAAAATTCCTGACAAGCTACAAGGGAGCCGTATTGGTGGTTTCCCATGACCGATTTTTCCTGGATGCTGTTATTGGACGGGTCCTTGAATTCGAACAAGGAAGAATATATAGCTATGTAGGGAACTACAGCGCCTTTGTGGAGAAGAAGGAACAGATCGTAGAGAACCACAACAAGCTGTACGCCAAGCAGCAGGAGAAGATTGCCCAGACCGAGGCCTATATTACGAAGTACAAGGCTGGCATCAAATCCAAGCAGGCCAGAGGACGACAAAGCCAACTGGACAGGCTGGAGCGTTTGGAAAAACGCGGCGAAAATCATGAGATGAGCATGCGCTTGCAACAGGGTGTCGTATCCGGCAAGAAGGTAGTCACTCTGAAGAAAGTATCTGTGGGTTACGATGATAAGACCATCGTGAGCGATGTGAGCTTCGAATTACAGCGTGGTGAGCGTGTGGGCATTATCGGACCCAACGGCTGTGGAAAGACCACTCTTCTTAAGGCGGTCGTAGGCGCACTACCTTATGGGGGCAAGATCCAATATGGCGTCAACGTGGAGGTCGGCTGGTTCTCCCAGGAGCATGATCTCATTCAAGAAGAGCTAACTGTTCTGGACACCCTGATGGAAGAGGGTGCCAGAGATTATCAGGAAGCCAGGGAGATACTGGCAAGCTATGGTTTCATGGGTGAGGAAGTCTATAAAAAATGTGAGCGGCTTTCGGGTGGAGAAAAATCCCGTCTGGTCATGGCTGTGCTGATGTTCAAAAAGCCTAATTTGTTGGTGTTGGATGAGCCGACCAACCATTTGGATGTGTACGCCAGGCAGGCCTTGGAGGATGCTTTGGAAGAGTACCAAGGTACCATCCTATTCGTATCCCACGACCGCTATTTTCTGAAGAGGATGGCGGACCGATTGCTGGTATTTGAAGAGGAGGGGATGGAAATCTTCCCCGAGGGATACCTGCAATATCTGAGCGTGTTGCAGCAGCGTGCAGTGGATAAGGTGAAGAAGGTTTCCGCAAAACCGAAGAAGGTCGGTGACAAGAAACAGGAGCGTGTGCGCAAGGCTCGAATAGGAGAGGTGGAACGTTCCATAGAGTCTTTAGAACAAACTTTGGAGGGAATCCACCAATCGCTTTTAGAGGAAGAAGTCTATGCCAATCCTGAACGGTGCATGGAAGTGAATGAGCAGATGCAATTGAACGAACAGGAATTGGATGAACTGATGCTAGAATGGGAAGAGCTTATGGCCTAAGAGCCATAAGCTCTTTTATTCGTAGCTTGCGTGTCCAGATAAGCTGGTCTTTGCTAGTCGGTGAAAGTCCGACCCACGTAACCGCCAAGGGGCGTGGTAGATATATGACCATGTACAGGTGAGAACCGGTGCATGAAGCGTCATGAAAACGGGTCCAAGTGACCCAATCAAACATACAGACCGTAACATGAAGTGAATCCTGCAGCATCGTTACAAAACCCGAGAGGGAATAGAGAGATTGACGAGCCTCTAGGCTGTGGGCGAAATCCATGGAAGCCAGAGCGGAACTTGGAGCCTCTGGTGAAGAAGTCTCCGGTGTAAAGGGAACGGTATGTATGGAAAGTAAGGATACGGAACTGGAGATATCCTAACCTGCACATGAGAAAGTAAAGCGGCGACCTATAAGCAGAAGCGAAAATGGAAGCTGGCAGGAAGGAAGTCGGAGGGGAACATAGTACCGAAGAGGGTATGGACAACAAAACCATGCTTAGGGAAGGTTCCCTGCTTAGTTCAAGCTTGCAAAGGAGGTAAGAGCGAGTGAATGTCGATACGACTAACAACACCATAGAAAAAGTTCGAGAACTCCAGAGGAAGCTATACCAATCTGCCAAGATGAGCCGTTCACATCGTAATGCAGATGGAAGAAGAACTTCGGAAAGCCGTATGAGGGAAAACCTCACGTACGGTTTGATGAGGAGGTTCTGGCGGAGGCCTTCCAAAGCCAGAATTTTACTCTACTAGCTAGTTGAGCTGCGAAGCAAGCGAAACATAAAACCACCCGCTATGCGGGTGCGGAAATGGCCAATAAATCAAATAGCTTATCGCACACCAAGTGGATGTGCAAATACCATATCGTATTTACACCTAAGTATAGACGAAAGATAATCTTCAATCAATGTAAAGAGAGTTTACGTGAGATAATCAGAGACCTATGCAAATACAAGGGCGTAGAGATTATCGAGGGAGAGCTGATGCCAGATCATGTTCATTTGCTGGTGAGCATTCCGCCGAAGATGAGTGTGTCGAGCTTTATGGGGTATTTAAAGGGGAAAAGTGCCCTGATGATATTCGATAGACATGCAAATCTGAAATACAAGTTTGGGAATAGACACTTCTGGTCACAAGGATACTACGTGACTACGGTAGGACTAAACGAGGCGACAATCAAGAAATATATCCAGGAACAGGAGAAGCAGGATATCCTGTTGGATAAATTGAGCGTGAAGGAGTATAAGGACCCGTTTAAGAAGTAAGGACCGAACATTGCCCCTTGAGGGGCGGCAACAGTGACAAATGCAAAGTGGCTTGAACGAAGTGAAAGCCAGCGTCTTTAGGCGCAGGCCAGTAACATCCCCTTATAGGGGTTGTGCAAACCACCCGTTTTACGGGTGGTCATGATTTTACATGGCTGCAGGCAGGGGTATAGTTGGAAACCTCGAATTAGTATAGTGTATCAAGATTATTCTGCTACTGGTGAGGTATTGACACTCCCCATGGATAAATCCAGGGAATTCTCAGTTGATGAAAGGCAAGGTCCGTTTCCGTTATGCCAGTGTGACCCCGAGTTAAGGGCTATGCCATTAGCCCGTCCTAAGCCAGTGCATATAGCAGCTTAGGCTGGCAGACTGTTATCATCCGCCACAGGCGCGTTAATTATGTTCTTTGCGCCGAGTATATCTCTATGGGTTACAAATCCACAGGAGCATTTATATTTTCTATCTCTTGCATGATTGCGGGTATTGCGGGTATTGCATACAGGGCAGGTTTGGCTGGTGTATTTGGGGTCGACATATTCAACTGTTATCCCATCCAGTTTTGCTTTGTATTCAATGTATTGTGCCAATCGATAGAAGCTCCATGTGTGCAGATTCTTTTCGTTTTTACGGCTTGTTCTTGCCGTCTGGCGAATACCAGATAGTTTTTCAAGTCGGATCATCGAAGCATTGTTAGCTTTAGCAAAATCAATGATTTGTCGACTGACCTTGTGATCAGAGTCGCGCATCCACCGTTGCTCTTTGTTGTTGGTTTTTTTGATAGCACGTAGCTTCTTTGCTTTGCCAAGTTCCTTTCGCGTGGAACGAAATCTACGCTTAACAAATTTATTCTGACGCCCATTGCCGAAAAACTTGACCTTGCCTCCCTCTGTAGCAGCTACTGCAGGCACCTTGAGACCAAGATCGACTCCAACAACTTGACTACCGATTGGTTGCGCGTCTTCGATGGTCACAGCTATCTGAGCAATATATTTTCCGGATTTTTTGGTTATCCTTAATGTGCCTAGCTTATTCTCCAGAAGACCGGCTTGATAATCAGATATCCTTGCCTTTAGGAGCATTCGTCTAGATTTGTTGTTATTCCAGACAGGAAACGAGACATGACCGGACTGGATGGCGAAGTTCTGGTTGTTCCATATGGCTACGGGCTTTTTTAGCACAGGCACTTTAACTTCTTTTTGCTTGGAGATATCTTTCTTCGCATTATCCCGAAGACGTTTAGAGTATTTCCTGAAAACGCTCTTGGCCTCTTGTGCCGCTTGGTTCTTCAAAGCACTGGGGAGTTCGGCTTTAATATTCTTGGATGTAGGCTTCAAGGCGGTATCTGCCCGATATTCGCTAACAATTCCGTTCACTGTACGGATGTACTCCTGCATTGTCACATCAAGTAGAAGTGCCTGATGTGACGCTGGCAACAGTTTGATTTGTACGGTTATTTGCATGAGTTCACCCCCTTTGAGAAGTTTTTTGATTCTCAATATATTGCTTGATCACTGACATTGTTGCGCCACCTACAGTTGAAACAAAATACGAATTAGACCATAGCGTTGGAAACTTAGTCGTTAGCGTTGGAAACTCCTTACGGAGTATTCTGGATGTTTTGCCTTTAATGCTTTTTACCAGTCTGTGAATGCCAAACTGCGGATCTATTTCTACTA